>BJFP01000219.1 GCA_014189875.1 Verrucomicrobiota bacterium
GCGTGCGGCGTGCCATCGGCGGGGCGGAGGCAGCGGTGCTCCGGCCCCGCCTGCGGCGGCTCCGGTCGGGCTACGCCCTCCCTGCGCCGCCGCAGGCGGGGCCGGAAGGGATTCGTGTGATGTGTGGGTGTTGGTATTGGGCACAGGGTTCATGGTGTTTGGGTTGCCCTATCCCGTGTCCAAAGAATTCGGTGGCGGCATACGATGCGGATCGCTCTTACCTTTTTTCGCGTCGCGGCAAGCGGGAATGGCATCTGTCTCTATCGCCCGGCAAGTGCAGGCATCCTTCCGTCGGCGGCTACAACTGTGCGTAGAGGATCTCGAGCGTGAGCGCGCAGTAGGTGGTCACGAGCACGGGATTGTTTTCCTTCCAGCGTGCGGTGTCGTTCAGCCAGGAGCCGTCCTGCTGTTGCAGTTTCATGAGGCGTTCGGCGAGCGCGAGGCGCCAGTCGGATTTCTTTCCGCCGACTTCGAGTTCCGTGATTCCCGCAGCGGTGAGGCCCTTGGCCATGAGGTGCAGGTAGTAAAAGTAACCCGACTTTTCGAGGCCGGGATTTTCGTCGAGCGTGTAGTGCTTGCGGAGCCATGCGACGGCGGCGGTCACGCGCGGGTCGTCGCTTTTCACATCGGCGTAGATGAAGCTGAGCAGGCCCGCGTAGCTCATCGAGCCGTAGCTGCGGAGCGCCTTGCCGCCGCCTTCGAGCGTGACTTCGCCCGCATTGCTGAAGCCGGGGTAGTAGATGAAGCCGCCCTTGTTGTCCGCGTCGCCGCTCGCCCAAGGCTGTTTGTTCGAGGGCAGGTTCTGGCAGCGGGCCACAAAATCAATCGCGGCATTCCAGTTCAGATCCTTCGTGCCCGGCTTGTCGGCGATGAGGTGCTTCGTGGCGCGCAAGGCTTCGAGCGCGACGACCGTGTTGTCGAGGTCGGGATGCCCGCGCTTCGGGCTCGCGCCGATGCTGCCGTAGCCGATGCCGCCGTCCGTCTCGGGTTTCGCCATGCCGGCCGCCTGCTGGCCGACGACGTACGCGCGCGCCTTTACGAGAGTGTCGAGATCCTTCGGCTCGTTCGCGCCGACGAGTGCGAGCAGGCACACCGAGGTGTTGTAGTTCGCGAGACCGTTTTCCTTGCTGTAAATCCCGCCGTCGGGCTGCGTGAAGCTGCGGAGATACGCGTAGCCCTTTGCGACGAATTCCTCCTTCGCAAAACGCCCCGTCGGCTCGCGCTGGAATGCGATGAGCGGCAGTGCGGTCAGGGCCGGATGCAGCGTGTCCTTGCCGAAGCTGCCGTCCGCATTTTGCTGCGCGCGCAGCCACACGAGGCTGCGGTTCAGCGAGTCGCGGATCTCGTTGCGGAAGGAGAGATTTTTCCCGTCCCTCGGGAGCGGTTCATCGGCGGCGCGCGTGAATGCGGAGGCTCCGAATGCGATCGTGGTGGCGAGAAATTGGCGGCGTTTCATTTGGCGGGTTTGTCCTGGAGTTCGAGTCTGATGGAAAATTCCACGGGCGTGCCGGCGGGCGGCACGGCATCGGTTTTGACGAACCAGACGTGGTCCTCATTCGCGCCGGTGCGCGGGTTATTGATGAGCGCGCCGGGATACGTGACCATCGCGGCAAACGTCCCGTGCATTTGGGCGATGAACTTGTTCTCGTAAAAATAGCTGCCCGTGTAGAGCCAGGGGCCGTCCTCGGCATTCACGATCTGCACGGGTTTTTTCGGCGTGAAGATTTTCCGCATGATCCACCGTTCCGCCGGCAAAGTCTGATTCTTCCCGTTCTTGTCCGTCCATTTCACGCTGAGGAAAATGCGGTCGCCCGTGAGCTTCGGAGCCTTCGCGAGAGTCGTGGCATCAATGCGCCCCGGCGCCGCCGCGCCCTTCTGCACCATGCCTTTTGCGCCGAGCAGCAGCATGGCCATGTGGACATCCTGCGGTGCGGCCTCGCTCGTGAGGAGGCTCTCATGCACGGAGCCCTCGGGCTTCACGAGCAGGTATTCGAGCAGCCCGTCGGCCATCTGCACCTTTGCGGAAAAACTCACCGTGGACGTGTTTTTGTCGAGCGTCACTGTGCCGACCTTGAATATCCCGGGCGCGATTTCCTTCGGCGCGGAAAATTCCGGAGGAGGCTGCGCGTGCAGTGCCGCGGGATTCGCGAGGAACGGCGCGGCGGCGAGAATGGCGATGGCGATTCGGGCGGACATGATTTTGGGGGCAGGGGAACTAAGCTGACTTCTAGCGCCGGAGCAACATCGGTTCCGCCCACGTCCCTCTTCCCGCGGCGCCCTCGATGCGGAGCACGAGGCTCTCCGCACCCGGCACCATGCAGCGCAGCAGCGCGGGCGGATCGCCCGCGCCGAGCGGTGCGCTGCGGCCCGCGAGCTTGCCATCGGCATACACGGAGAATGTGAGCTTTTGCCCCGCGGGCGTCTCCATGCCGGCCGCTACGGTTGCGGAAAATGTGCCCGGCCCCGGCGCAGGTTTCCACCATACCGCCGCGCCGGTCGCGCACTCGAAGCCCGCGGCCACGGGCGAAATGCCGAGCTTCAGTTCGCCGCCGCCGAGCGAGCGGTTCGCTGCAAAACTTGTCGCGGCATCACCATTCGGAGCGGGGTCGATGCGTGTGGGCTTGAAGCCGTCCATCGGCACCATCCGCGATGCGCTCGCGCGAATCTCCACGAGATCCGAGACCGGAATGCGGAGCCCGTTATAGAGCGGATGCCGCACTGTGACATCCGTTCCGTCGCCTAGGATCACGTCGAGCGCGGGATACACGCTGCCGTCGCGTGTTACGACATCGAACGCCGCGGCCTGCGGCAGGAAATCGCGCAGGACGAGCGCGTGGATTTCTCCCGCTGCAAAAGTGCGCGGGCCAAAAATCGGATTCAGGATCTTCGCCGAGGCCGCATCCGCGCTGCGCACGGTGCCCTCGAAAAAATCTCCGCCCGGCAGCAGTGCGCCCGTCTTGCCCCGTGGCGCCTGCACTGCGAGCGCAGGCGGAAGCGGGCGGTAGATCGCCCACGCGATTTCCTTCGCCGGGATCGCGATCCGTTTTGCGCCGAATTTCACGACCGCGTCATTTAGCGGTGAAAATGCGCCCGCGATGCGCCCGCCGTTCACGAGCAGGACGCCGGGCTGGAGCTGCTGATTCGGCGCGGCAAACCGCGCGCGCAGGATCGCCGCGAGAGTGAGCTTCAGCGTCGGCGAACCGCGGACGGTGATGCCGTGTTCGAGCGTGATTTCCCCCTCGTGCATCACGCCATCGGCGGTGATGACGGTGCCGGCGTGCGCGCACATTGCCAGCATCGCGAGCGCGATGAATGCACACCGAACGAACGCAAATTGAGCCAAGCGTTGGGCGTCGGGCGTTGGACGTTGGACGTGGGACGTTCTCATCAAACGTCTCCAGGCAAGGGAGGAAACGTCCAACGCCCAACGCTCAACGCCCAACGCTCAACGTCCAAAGGGGGCCGGATTATTCGACGCATCACCGCTGGTAGAGCGGGATGTAATGCCACGGCATCGCGAGGATCGTCGTGTTGCACGCGGTCGTGTAGATGTTCCCGACCTCGCGGTCATCCCACGAAACCATCTCGCCGTTGCGCTGCACGCGCGGGAGCAGTTCGCCCTTCATGAGATCGTACCAGCGCCGCCATGTGTCGCCGCCGATCATATATTGCGCGGGCGCGGCGTAGTTCGCGCCGTAGGTCCAGAAACGGCGCTCGTTGTGCCGCTCGAAAAGGTAGTCGCTGGCCGGCTTCACGAGCGGGTCGTCGTAGTGGCCGCAGACTTGCAGCGAGTAGATCGCAGCCGCCGTGCGCGAGAAGCCCGAGAGCCGATGGCCGGCCTGGTACGCGAAGCCTCCGCCGGGATTTGCGCAGCGGCGCACGTAGTCCACCGCGTCATCAATCGTCTGCTGTGGCACATCGAGGCCCGCATTTTTCGCCGCACGCAGCGCGACGACCTGCAGCACCGTCACCGAGATGTCCGCATCGCCGGGGCGCGGCTGGTAGCGCCAGCCGCCCTTGTTGCTTCCGCGATCGCTCTGCGTGGTGACGATGAGCCGGATTGCGCGCTGCAATTTTTCCCGGATGATCGGGTTGCGCGACTGCCCGTACAATTCGCCGAGCGCGATGGTTGCGATACCGTGGCTGTACATGTATTGCCCGCCATCCACGCTGCGGTACTGGCCGTCCACGCCGATGCTATCGAGGAGGAAATCGAGACCGGCCTTCACCTGCTTCGCATACTCGCCCTCCTCGGGGAGATTCCCCGTCGCCATGAATGCGAGCAGCACATAGCCCGTGATCGCCACGGGATGATTGGCCCGGCGCGAGTCGCTCTCATTCCACGAGCCGTTCACGTTTTGTTTCGACGCGAGCCATCGCATCGCTCCGCGCAGGATTTCCTCCGTCTGCGCATCCACGACCACCGCGTCTTGCGCGGCAGGCTCCGCCGCGCTCGCAGGAAAAAGCGCGGGCACGCACAGCGCGGCAAACGCACAAAGTTTTCGGAGGAACATGCCGGCAACCTACACGGACGCAGAGCGCGGGCCAGCCTCAAGTCCCGCATCGAACGCGAGGCGGCGTTTTGCTGCATTGCATGGCGGGGCGTGTTTCATATTCGCATTCATGCGCGCCGCAGAATCCGTTCACGGCATAGCTTGAGCATTTTCAAATTCTGCACCAATCTTCCGCACCATGAAACGCTTCGCACTGTCCGCACTCCTTGTCGTCGCCCTCCTCGGAGTCTCCCACGCTGTCATCAAGCGCGACCCGATGGACGTGCTGCGAGAGAGTCAGGAGGCGTTTGAAAAGCGCGACTTCGACCGCGCTGCGACACTCCTTACCGAGGCGATCGAGGCGAATCCGAAGCTCACGCCGGCCTTCGTCCTGCGCGGCCTCGCGAACGCCTCGCGCAACAAGTTCGATGAGGCGGTCGCCGACTACACGAAGGCCGCCGAACTCGCGCCGGACGACGAGCGTCCGCGGCTGTTGCGCGCGGCGGTCCACCAGTTCCGCAAGGAGTTCGACAAGGCGATCGCGGACATTGATTTCGCGCTGAAAAAGGATCCGAAAAATTCCGCACTGCTCTCCACGCGCGGAGTCTGCCGCGCGCAAAAGGGCGACGACGACGGCGCGCTGAACGACTTCGATGCCGCTGTGAAAGCCGACCCGAAAAACGTCCACGGCCTGCAGCTCCGCGGCTCGGCGTATTCGGAAAAGGGCGAGAAGGACAAGGCGCTCGGGGACTTCAAGGACGCCATCGCCCTCGATCCGAACAACGCGGCGACGTATCTCTACCGCGCGCACCTTTACCTCGTGGAAGCCGATCCGGAGTCCGCGCTCGCGGACCTCGAGGAAGTGATGCGCCGCGCGCCGGATTTCCCCGGTGCCGCGAATGATTACGCTTGGACGCTCGCGACGAACCCCAAGGACTCCGTGCGCAACGGGCGCAAGGCCATCGAATTTGCAAAGAAGGCGTGCCACGAGACCGACTACAAACACGCGCCGACCGTGGATACGCTCGCAGCCGCGCACGCGGAGTCGGGCGATTGGGACGGGGCGCTGAAGTGGCAGCAGGAGGCGCTCACGCTCGCTGAGAAGACGCACCCGGATGACGTGAAAGGCATGAAGGAACGGCTCGCGCTTTTCAAAGAGAAGAAGGCATTCCGCGAAGTGCCGGTGCGCGAGAAGAAGCACAAGCCGTAGAGTCCTGTCATCGAATTCGGTGACGGAATGGAATTCCGCAGAATTTTTCGGAGCCGTGCCGGGCGCTATGAAAGGACGATGACTTGAGGGCCAAAGTCCCGGCTTCATACCAGCCTGGGGTAACGCCCCAGGTTGCCGGTTGTCGAAAAAACCAAAGAGCTGAAAGCCCCTCCCATCGCGAACGTGTCCGCCCATGGATCGGGCTTTCAGTCCTCTCGCCCAGTTTGTCCGTGAATCTTGGGGCGTTGCCCGAGGCTGGAATGGGTTGCGCCGTTGGCGCACAGCAACAGCGTGCGCGTTGCTGTCTTACGCGGAGTTTCTACGCCTCCTCCGGCACGAGCTTTGCCAGTTCGTCCACGAGCGCGGGCACGCTGAGGTTTTCCGCGAGGCCGTCGTAGTTCAGCAGCACACGGTGCGCGAGGACTTCAGGGGCGAAATTGCGGATGTCCTCGAACGCCACATGCGCGCGGCCCTCCGCCAGCGCACGCACCCGCGCGGCGCGGATGAGCGCCTGCACGGCGCGCGGCGATGCGCCCCACTTCACAAATTTTCTCACCTGCTCGCCGCTTTCGGCCGCATCGGGATGCGTCGCGAGCACGAGGCGCACGGCGAAGTCGCGCAGCGGATCGGCGACGATCACCTTCTCCAGCACCGTGCGCAGTTCCATGATGCGGTCGCCGCTCATGATGCGCGGCACGTCGCTTTGGCCGCCGAGCGTGGTGCGGCGCACCATTTCGTTCAGCTCGGCGCGGTTGAGGAAAGGCACGTTGAGCTTGAACATGAAGCGGTCGAGCTGCGCCTCGGGCAGCGGATACGTGCCTTCCTGTTCGAGCGGATTTTGCGTCGCGAGGACAAAGAACGGCGGCTTCAGAATGTGCGTCGTACCGCTTGCCGTCACGCTGCCCTCCTGCATCGTCTCGAGCAGCGCGGATTGCGTCTTCGGCGTGGCGCGGTTGATTTCATCTGCGAGCAGGAGCTGCGTGAAAATTGGCCCGCGCCGGAACTCAAACTGATAGCGACCATCCGCCCCCGCGCTCATCACCGTGGTGCCGATGATGTCGGCCGGCATGAGATCGGGCGTGAATTGGATCCGGCGAAAATCGAGATACAGCGCGCGTGCGAGCGTCTTCACGAGCTCCGTCTTGCCGAGCCCCGGCACGCCTTCGAGCAGCACATTTCCGCCCGCGACGATGGCCGTGAGCACGCCGTCCACGACGCGCTGCTGGCCGACGATCACGCGGCCCACGCTGTCGCGCAGCCGCTGGAAATCATCACGGAACTTTTGCGCCTCGGCCTGAAGTTGTGCGGTGTTGGACATGATGGCAAAGTGTGGAAAGCGAAGGCGAAAGCGTCGAGTGCCGAGTCGGGATTCAGTTTGGCGGGCAGTCACCTGCCACATGGCCAGAAACCAAATCGTCAGCGGCAGTTTGCTGTCTTGGAAGATCGTGCCAGCCATGACTGAGGTTTCCCGACGGCAGTTTTCACAACGCCAAAGATGACGTCGGATCGCCAACCCTCCGCCGCCGCAGGCGGGACAAACAAACCCCTGTCGCCACCTCAAGGTAAACAGTTAGACGCGGCAACCCGCTTCGTCACTGAAGCGCCGTTCCAGTTCCAGCAGCGTGCGCGGATAATCCTCTGTCATCGCGGAAAACACTGCCGCTGGGGGGCGGTGGAGTCATGTCAATCCCCGGATTCCTTAATGTCACTGCGCCGTCACGACGGACTGGGAAAAATATAAAGTTTCCGCAAGACGCCAAAGCGCTGGCTCATTCCATCGTTCAAAAATATTGAGCCTCGCATCAATGGTTAACGGCCCGGCGGGCCAACGGAATTTAGATGCCGACGGTGTTCGCTCGCCGCCTG
>BJFP01000220.1 GCA_014189875.1 Verrucomicrobiota bacterium
TCGAGTTGGAGGAAGTGTTGGCTGAGGCTGTTGGTTTCGGGCATCCCAAGCTTCTCCCAGCCTTCTTTCTAAAAGTACATTTTATAATCGCCATAATTCCGCCGCTTCTTTTGATGCGATTGCCCTGGCCTGAAGGCCATGCTCTGCGGCCTGCTCGCGTGCTACGTGATGACGACGATCGTGGGGGTTTTGATCTGAGCCGTCACGATTCCATCGCGGGAACGCGGCGAAGCGGAACACAGGCTGGAAGCCTGCTGGTGAGTGTGCTGGATCGCGCGGCCCCCGCAGGCAGGATGCCTGCCTGCCGCACAGGCTGGAAGCCTGTGTCTGGACTTTGGCGTGAGTCGCGCTGAACCCGGTTTCAATCACGCCCAGTGAGCCCCGGCGGGCGTTTTGGAACTTGCCATCCGGGAGGCGGTCCTGATACGAGCGAGTCACTATGATGAACCCTAAACGTATCCTCCTTACGTCCCTCCTCCTCACGCCCGTTCTCGCGCTGACTTCCTGCGAATCCCCCACTGGCACGGGCGCGCTCGTCGGTGCCGGTGCCGGTGCCGCGCTCGGCGCTGCGCTCGGAGGCGGCCATGGCCGCAACATCGCGGCAGGTGCAATCCTCGGCGCGGGCACGGGTGCGCTCGCGGGCCATCTCATCGGACGCGCGGACAATCGCGGCTATTATCAAGGCCGGCAGCTTCCGTACGCGCGTTCGGCGGGGCGCGGTGTCGTGGAGAGCCCGTATCGCCCGCACAATCTGATCAATGTCGCGGGCGTGCCGCACGGCGCGGTGGTCGAGGATCCGACGACCGGCCGCTATTTCATCCGTCCGTAAGCGGCGGAGAGAATAGCGGCGGAGAGAATACGGGGATCAGACGTGAGACGGCAGGCGTTGCAAGCCCCGGCCGCGCGTCGCGTTCGCACGCGTAGTCGGCGCATCGCTTGATACGCCGTCAGCCATTCGCTGACTCACTGCCTGCCCAGAGGCAGGCATGCGCCTCGCTGAATCCCGGTCTGAACCGGCTACAGTCTCAATTATAAAATGCTCGAAAACGACTGACCGCACAGTCCCATCCAGTTCCATCATTGGGTGGCCACCCCGATCACTCCGCAAACTGCCCGAGCATTCCATCCAGCGTGCGGATGAGGCCCTTCAGCGCGTCGTGATATTTGTTCGCCGGGACGACGCGGAGCTGATCCTCGGTCTCGCGCAGCATCCGGCGCGCGGTGATCACCGCGTTCTTGATCGCGCCGGTCTCCTTCGCCTTGTTCACGAGCATGGTGATTTCCTCGTCGCTGCCCCCGAGGATGATCGCGCAGATGCGCTCGCGTTCCGCAGCCTCGCTGTGCTGGAGAAGATATAAAATCGGGAGCGTGAGCTTCCCTTTGCGCAGGTCGGTCCCGAGCGTTTTTCCTGCGCACGTCTGGTCGCCGACGAGGTCGAGCACGTCGTCGTAAATTTGAAATGCCGTCCCAAATTTCAGCCCGAACGTGCGCATCGCCGCGATGACCGACGGCGTCGCCTCATTCAGAAATGCGCCGAGTTCCGTCGCGACGGCAAAGAGCGCGCCGGTCTTCATCTCGATGATGCGGTAGTAGTCCGGCACCGAGAGCTTCAGGTCGAAGCGCCGCTGCGTCTGGATGATTTCGCCCGAGCACACCTCGCTCGCAGCCTCGGCCATGCGGCGCATCATTTCGCCACTGCGGAATCCGCTCGCGAGCTTCAGCGCGTGGGAAAAAAGGCAGTCGCCGAGCAGGACCGAGAGCGCGTTGCCCCACTTCGCATTCGCCGTGGGCAGCCCGCGCCGCGTGTCCGCGCTGTCGAGGATGTCGTCATGCACGAGCGTCGCCGCGTGGATGAGTTCCACGACAACGGCGAGGTCAAAATGATCCGGCCCGATATTCCCCGTCGCCCCGCCGGCGATGAGTGCGAGCGCGGGACGCAGCCGCTTGCCGCTGCTCTCCACCGCATACGCCACGTAGCCCTCGACCGCCGGATCGAATGCCCGCGCCTGCGCGCGGATGCGTTCCTCCACGGCGTACAGCTCGGAGTTGATCAGATCGAAGGTCTGCTTGAGCGCTTCGGTCTTGCTCACGCCCTTCGCGCCTTGGGTACTCTTGTCGGACTTTGTGAAATGTTTCACAAGGACACGTTACGAATCGTCGGCGGGCAAGTCAACGGCGGCGATGAGAATGGACGAATCCTCACGCCCGCAACTTGATCATCAAATCCCCCGCCTCCACCGCTTCGCCGACGGTGACGAGCACCTCGGCAACCGTTCCATCGGCTGGCGCGAGCAGGTTCGTCTGCATCTTCATCGCTTCGAGCGTGGCGAGCTTGTCGCCCTTCGTGACGGCTTTGCCGACGCTGGCTTCGAGCGCCGTGATCATGCCGGGGATGGGTGCGCCGATTTGCAGACGGTCGCTCGCGGCGGCTTTCGGGCGCGTCTTCACTTCCTTCGAGATGCTCTTGTCGAGGACCGTGGCTTCGCGCGGGAGTCCGTTGAGTTCAAACGTGATCACGCGGCGGCCGTCCTTGTCGGGCGTGCCGATGTTGATGAGTTTGATGATGAGCACCTTTCCCTCCTCGATGCTCACGGCGACTTGCTCGCCGGGGCGGAGGCCGTAGAAAAATGCGGGCGTCGGTAGGCAGCTCACGTCGCTGAAGCTTGCCTGGAATTTCGCGAAATCGGCGAACACCGCAGGATACATGAGGTGCGAATAGAGGTCATCTTCGCTCTCGTCGCGCTTGGTTTTCGTGGCGACTTCGGCGCGCGTGTCCTTGAGCTTCACGGGCTCGGGCTTCGTGCGTTTGATTTTCTTGTCGCCGAGAACGGCGCGCACCACGTCGCGCGGGAAGCCGCCCATCGGCTCGCCGAGTCCGCCGCTGAGCATGTCGAGCACGCTCTCGGGAAATGCGATGCTGCCGGGTTCAAGGTTCACCACGTCGGCGGGCTTGATGCCTCGTGTGAAAAGAAACAGCGCCATGTCGCCGACGACCTTGCTCGACGGCGTGACTTTCACGATGTCGCCGAAGAGATCATTTACCTCGCGGTAGCAGCGCGCGATTTCCGGCCAGCGATGGCCGAGGCCCATGCTGGCGGCCTGCTCGCGGAGATTCGTGTATTGGCCGCCGGGCATTTCGTGGAGATACACTTCGCCGCTGCCGGTCTTCGGCGCGGTGTCGAAGGGGGCGTAGAAATTCCGCACATGCTCCCAGTAGTCGGAAAACTCATTGAGCGTGTCGAGGTCGAGGCCCGTCTCGCGCGGCGTATTTTGCAGCGCGGCGACGATGCTGTTCATGTTCGGCTGCGAAGTGCTGCCGCTCATGCTCGCAATGGCGAGGTCCACCACGTCCACGCCGGCGTCGCTTGCCTGCAGGACGCTTGCGGCATTCACGCCGCTCGTGTCGTGCGTGTGAAAGTGGACGGGGATTCCGATTTCGTCCTTGAGCGCCTTCACGAGCGCCTTCGCCGCGTACGGGCGGCAGAGGCCGGCCATGTCCTTGATCGCGAGAATGTGCGCGCCCATTTTCTCCAGCTCCTTCGCGAGCGAGACGTAATACTTGAGCGAATACTTCGTGCGCGTCGGATCGAGGATGTCGCCAGTGTAGCAGAGCGCGCCTTCGCAGATGCCGTGCGTGTCCTGCACTGCCTCCATCGCAGCCTTCATGTTGGCGAGGTCGTTCAGCGAATCGAACACGCGGAAAATATCCATGCCTGCCTCGGCGCTGTGCTTCACGAAACCAGCGACGACATTGGCGGGATAGCTCGTGTAGCCGACGGCGTTCGCGCCACGCAGGAGCATCTGGAAGCAGATGTTTGGCACTGCCGCGCGCAGGGAGCGGAGCCGCTGCCACGGGTCTTCATTCAGGAAGCGCATCGCCGTGTCGAAAGTCGCGCCGCCCCACATTTCGAGCGAGAAAAGCTCCGAGGTGCGCCGCGAAACGGCGGGCGCGATCGTGAGCATGTCGGCCGTGCGCACGCGCGTGGCCATGAGTGACTGGTGAGCGTCCCGGAAGGTCGTGTCCGTCACGAGCAGGCGCTTTTGTTTCAGTGTCCACTCGGCGAATTTCTTCGGGCCGAGTTCGAGCAGCAGTTGGCGCGTGCCTTTCGCGGGCACCACGCGGCCATCCCATTTCGGCACGGGCGCGGCTTTCAGCGCGGCCTCGGGGCGGTAGCCCTTCGCGTGCGGGTTGCCGTTGATGATGACGTTGCCCAGGAAATTGAGCAGCTTCGTCGCGCGGTCGCGGCGGAGCTTGAACTCGAAGAGCGCTGGCGTCGTGTCAATGAGCGTGGTCGTCGCGAGTCCGCTGCGGAATTGAGGATGCGCGATCACGTTTTCCAGAAAGGGCGTGTTCGTCTTCACGCCGCGGATGCGAAATTCCCGCAGCGCGCGATCCATGCGATCCAGCGCGGTGTGAAAGGTCGTGCCGCTCGTGGTGATTTTCACCAGCAGCGAATCGTAGAACGGCGTGATGACCGCGCCCGCGTCGCCCATGCCCGCATCCAGCCGCACGCCGTAGCCGCCGGCGCTGCGATAGGTGATGATCTTGCCGTAGCTCGGTGTGAATTTGTTTGCCGGATCCTCGGTCGTCACGCGGCACTGCACGGCGAAACCATTGCGCTGGATCTTGTCCTGCGCGGGGATGCCCACCGTCTCGCTGTCGAGCGCGTGACCCATCGCGATGAGGATCTGCGAGCGCACGAGATCGATGCCCGTGATCTGCTCCGTCACCGTGTGCTCCACCTGGATGCGTGGATTCATCTCGATGAAGAACCACTCGTCCGTGTCGAGGTCCAAGAGGAACTCGACCGTGCCCGCGTTGTCGTAGCCGATCTCCTCCGCGATGCGCACCGAGGCGTCGCACAGTTCGTGGCGCACCTTGTCGGAAAGGCCGTAACTCGGCGCGATCTCGACGACCTTCTGGTGCCGCCGCTGCACCGAGCAATCGCGCTCGTGGAGATGCACCGCGTTGCCATGCCGGTCGCCGAGCACCTGCACTTCGATATGTTTTGCGCGGCCGATGTAGCGCTCCAAAAATACCGCGCTGTTTCCAAATGCGCGCTCCGCCTCGCCTTGCGCCTCGTCGAGCATCGCATCGAGATCCGCCGCCTTTTTCACGACGCGCATCCCGCGCCCGCCGCCGCCGAACGCCGCCTTGATGATCAGCGGGAAACCGATCCCCTTCGCGACTTCGAGCGCGACCTTGCGATCGCTCACCGGCTCCTCGGTGCCGGGCAGTGTGGGCACCTTCAGTTTTTGCGTGAGCGCGCGCGCCGCGACCTTGTCGCCCATGAGGTCGAGCAGCTCCGGCTTTGGCCCGACAAAAGTGATCCCCGCCGCCGCGCACGCCGCCGCGAATTTCGCATTCTCCGACAGAAACCCGTAGCCTGGATGAATCATGTCCACGCCCTTCGCCTTCGCGAGCGCCACGATGCTCTCGATGTCGAGATACGCGCCCACCGGTCCCTTGCCCTCGCCCACGCGATACGCCTCGTCGGCCTTGAAGCGGTGCATGGAAAATTTGTCCTCCTCCGCGTAAATCGCGACGGTGCGCAGCCCGAGTTCCGTCGCCGCGCGCATGATGCGGATGGCGATCTCCGATCGGTTTGCGACGAGGAGTTTCTTCGCTTTCAGAATTGGGACGATCTGCTTGGCGGCGGATTTCGGCATAAAAATAGCGCGGCCTTGTAGAAGATGGAACGCCGCCGCGCGAGCGGAAGTTTGCGCGGGAATTTCTGGTTTGGAGTTAAACGTTGAACGTTCGACGTTGAGCCTGCCGCAGGCACCGCTCGTTCGCGAGGAGGTTTGCGGGCTCCGATGAATCCGCTGCGCGGTGCTCAACGTTCAACGCCCAACGTTCAAGGAAGACGTCGCACGCCAAGGACACCGAAAAATGGAAACGGCGCGGAGGCCACCCAGGCACTCCGCGCCGCGTCGTCGCCTGAAACTTTTGCCCGACTATTTCTTCTCGAAGACCACGCCCTTCTTCGACGCCTGCTCGCGCACGGCGCCGGTGACGGCCGCTCCGAGCGAGGTGTCCTTGCCGGTTTCCTTCATCTTCTCGGCGACGAATTTTTCCCGCTCCTTGGCGAGCGCACCGAGTTCCTTTTGCAGCGCCTCGCGCTCGGCGGTTTTCTTCACGATGTATGCCTTGCGCTCCTCCGCGTTCAGCTTGCGCATCTCCTCGGGCAGTTCCTCGTCCTTCAGCTTGGAAATGTCGAAATCCTTCGCCTTTGCACGGTCCACGAGATCCCATCCGGAGTTGCTGTAGTTTGCCGACGACTTGGACAGCGCACGCGTGGCCAGCACCGTGGAACCGCCGGGTGCGGCCGCCGCATTCGCATCCTGCTTTTCCTGGCGTTCCTTGCCCGCGGAACCGCCGGCCCCGTAACCGATGTAGGTGCTGTTCAGCTTCGAATTCAGCCCGGCGATGTCCTTGTCCTGCGGTGCGGCGATGTGTGCGATGCGAGCGTCCTGATTGATCACGAGGTAGCGCCCGTCGGCCAGTGCCGCGCCGTCCTTCCATTTTCCATCAATGCCCTGCTGCTCCGGCCCGCAGTGGATCGTGTTCACGATGATCCCCTTCGCGATCGATCCCTTGCACGACTCCACGTAGCTCACCGGCCCCTGCGTGAACGGCTCATTCCCTGCGATGAAGATCGCCTTGTAGGTCTTCGAAGACGCATCCCACGCGAGTTCGCTCACGGCGTCCTTGATCACCCAGCCGCAATATTCCTCGCCGCCATTCGTCTTCAGCGCAAAGAGCTGCTCGCTGAGCTTGTCGAGATCATCGGTGAGCGGCAGGACCTGCTGCATCCAGCCCTTCTCTTTGCTGAGCCCGTTGTTGCCGTACTGGTAGAGGGCGACCTGCACGCGCGGCGCCTTGCCGTCCTGCTTCGCGGTGGCGAATTCGTTGACGATGTTCCAGAGCTGCGTCTTGGCCTGCGCGATGAGGCCGTCCATCGAGTTCGACGTGTCGAGCAGGATGGCGAGCTGCACGACCGGCTGGTCGGCGGCGGGCTTGGCGACGGTCGGGGTGGACTCCGCGCGGGACTGGAAAAGGATTCCCAGCGAGAGCGCGGCACATGCGAGAGTATGGATGAGTTTCATTCCGCGACGATGCCATGCGCTGCGGAGCGAGTTGTCAGGGCGGCGTGCGGGAATTGTAAAAGAAAAGTCAGCGTGCGCCGTTCCGGCACCCAACCCGTGTGGCGGAAACGCCATCGTCACGGCCGCCGTGATCGCGGCCAGCAGGCTCCCCGACGGAGTTCATCCACAGATGGCCGGTGGAATCGCTCTTGTCCGCGGCGCGAACGCCGACGGTGGCGGCCATGACGAGAAGCAGTGCGAGGATGAATATCCGGGCGTTACTTTTCACGGCACCTGCGGAACGACGGGTAGCCGCAGCGGCTCATACTATTGTAAGCATCGGGATCGGGAGCTTTGCCAGACTGGATTCCGAGGTCTGAAAAAACGAGACCTCGCCGGTCTTGATGTCGTAGAGGGCGCCGACGATGGCGATGCGGCCTTTGCG
>BJFP01000221.1 GCA_014189875.1 Verrucomicrobiota bacterium
GCGAGCGGGCTGCCGGTGGAGTCGATGTGCGATGTAGGCAGGGTGCTTGGCATCCAGATGCCGAACTGCTAACGCCCCTCGATTCACCGCGTCATCCCTCGAACCCATGAATATTTTCCACCGATCCCTCAACGTCTTCATGAACCGCTGCATCCACATTGCCATGCTCAGTCTCGCGCTCGCGTGCGGCGCGTTTGCCAGCACGCGGGGGATCACTTTCATCTATCAGCCCCTCACGACACTCGGCACCGACCAGGACACGGAAATTGTCGTCACGAAAATCCCCGTGCTCACCAACACGGTGGAGGAAAACCTGATCACCCACATTGCCAGTCCCAACCGTCTGTTACAGGACGCCACTGCTGATGTTCCCGACTCGAATCTCCTCTCGCTTCTCCACATCCGCATCGAGGCCGAACTGGTTGACCGGAAGCACTTCAAGGTCACCCTCGATCTGCGCGACATGCTCCCGACCGACGACTACGATGTCACTCCGTTGCAGGTCGTCGCTGGTGCGGTAAAGGCCCTCCGCGCGACGTTCGACGAGCATCCGGGGCTCGGCTCCTATGAGCTGCACATCCGCGCGAAGGAAGGCGACAAGACCGACTGGTCGAAACACACGGGCCGATACACGTCGAAGAAGAAAAAGCGCTGACAGGCGCATTCGCCGATCGGTGCCGCGCACTTGCGTCGCCAGGCTGGCTTGTTACCAGGCCTTTGGCCCGAAGCATTGCGCTGAGCGTTGAGTGCGGTCCCAAAGCAGGCGGTTCCAAACAGCAGTGCAGGTGCTAAAGCCCGAGCCGCAGTTCTGCGAGCTGCGCGGTCCACTTGGCGAGGAAGACGAGGGAGGCGAGCAATGTCGCGAGCTGCTGCGGCTGAGTGGTGTCGCTGCGCAGCGTGGCGATGCTTTGCTCCGTGTGCGCTTCGACATTTGCGGCGAGCGCATCGAGTCGCGCGCGCAGCGCGATGCGCTCGGGTTCCAGCAGCGCCTTTGCGAGCGGTGAGCCTGCTGGTAAAAATTTAACACCGAACTTCTGCGCCGCCTGCCGGAACGCCGCGATGTCCATGAACAGGTCCGCCAGTTCCGCAGGCGTCTGTCCCGCGGATGCGAGCGCGTCTGGATGTCCCAGTTCGAGGAAATGCCGCAGGCAGCCCGCCGGTTCGCGCAGCGTCTGCCACGCGGCATTCAGCTCGGTGAATGCTGCGCCGTCGCCGCCCGCTGCATCGGGATGACGCTCGGCGCTCAGCTTGTGGAAGCGCGACTTCAATTCCTCCGCATCCACCCACGCCACACGCGGGAGGCCGAGCACCGCAAAGTGATCCACCATGCCGTTCAAGCGGAGAAACTCTCGCCGCACGAGCAGTGCGCCTCGGCGTTCGGGTTCGTCACCTTGAAGCCGCCCTTTTGCAAATCGTCCGAAAAATCCAGCACGCTCCCGCTCACGAACAGCGCGCTTTTCGGATCGATCACCACGCGCACTTCCTGCGAGGTCACGATGATGTCGCGGTTCGCCGGGCCGTCCACGAGGTCCATCTTGTATTGCAGCCCGGAGCAGCCGCCGCCGATCACCGCCACGCGCAGCGCGCCGTGTGCGCGGCCCTGCTTGGTGAGGAGCGAGCCGAGCTTGGCCCCGGCCTTCTCGGTGAGCTTGAGCAGTTTTTCATTGCCGATCTTTGTCTGGATCGGCGCGGCGGTCGTGGTCGTCATTGGGGGTAATGTAGTTTTCGAAATGCGCAGTGTCCATCGAAGGTCGTGTGCCGGCGTGGGAATTCCACCGTGGAGCCGGTGCGCAACGGCGATTGCCGCAAACAAATTCACGCTCGCGCATGGCGATCTTCAGGATGACACGCATGGTGCATCCGCTCTGTGCGCTCGACGCTGCGTGCTGGACGGCTATCACGGTCGGGCATGTTGCGTTCCCTCCTGTTTCTCGCCGTCATGACCTCCGCACTGTCCGCCGCCGAGGCGCTGAAGCCCACGCTGCGCTCGCAGCCGAAGCAGCCGGACGGCACATTTGCGGCGCTCATCGTCTGCGACATGTGGGACGACCACTGGTGCAAGTCCACCGCGCGCCGCGTGACCGAGATGGCCGGGCCGATGAACGACATGCTGAAGATCGCGCGTGCGAAGGGCGTCTTCTTCATTCACGCGCCGAGCAGCGTCACTGATTTTTACAAGGAGACGCCGGCGCGGAAACTCGCGCAGTCCGCGCCCTTCGCAACGACGCCCATGCCGCGCGCGACGACCGAGCGATGGGGCACCACCGGGACCGATTTCATGGTCGGCCGCGTCGAGAAATTCTGGTGCCCGAGCTTCAGCAGCACGGAAATCACCGGTCGCACGCCGTTCTTATTCGCCGAGGACAGGCGCGCGAAATGAAGCGCGTCTGCGTCTATTGCGGATCGTCGCCGGGCGCGGATCCGATCCACCGTGAGGCCGCGGAAAGTCTCGGCGCGCTGCTCGCTGTTCGCGGCATCGGGCTCGTGTACGGCGGTGGGAATATCGGGCTCATGGGCGCGGTCGCGGATGCGGCGTTGCGTGGGGGAGGCGAGGTGATCGGCGTCATTCCATCTGCGCTCATGGACAAGGAACTCGGGCACGCGGGCGTGACGAAACTCCACGTCGTCGCCTCGATGCACGAGCGCAAGCAGCTCATGGCCGATCTGAGCGACGGCTTCATCACGCTGTCCGGCGGCATCGGCACGCTGGAGGAATTGTTCGAGACCTTCACATGGCTCCAGCTCGGCTTCCACGACAAGCCGGTCGGTCTCCTGAACGTCGCGGGCTTCTACGATCACCTGCTCACATTTTTGCGGCACGCGACGGCGGAAAAATTCATGCGCGACGCGCATCTCGAATCGCTGCTCGTGGAGACCGATGCGGATGCGCTGCTTTCGCGCATGGCACATTTTCATGCGCCTTCGCTGGCGAAATGGGAGGCGCATCCGCCATCGGCGGACGAGCCTGCTGAATGTCGCGGGCTTCTACGATCACCTGCTCACATTTTTGCGGCACGCGACGGCGGAAAAATTCATGCGCGACGCGCATCTCGAATCGCTGCTCGTGGAGACCGATGCGGATGCGCTGCTTGCGCGCATGGCACATTTTCATGCGCCTTCGCTGGCGAAATGGGAGGCGCATCCGCCATCGGCGGACGAGCGGTAGGCGAGGGGACGGACTGCGCTACGCGAGCGCGGCGCGGCAGAACTGGATCGCGCGCGCGAGTTCCTTCATCCGGTCCGAGTCGGCGGGGACTTTGTACTCGAATTCGATCGTCGCCTGGATGTTCCACTTGTTGTCGCGGATGAGGCGGAGCACTTCCGCGATGGGCGTGTCGCCTTCGCCGAAGGGCGTGTTCCCGCCATTGTGTACCTTGCGATCCTTGATGTGAACATGCGTCACGCGGTCATGATACTTCGTGATGAACGGCACCGGCGAGCCGTGATCGCCCGCGATGAAGTGCCCGATGTCCACATTCGCGCCGTTGAATTTTGCGAGTGCGAATGCGGCCTCCCACTCCTTCGGTCCGGTCGTCGCATGGCCGTGATAGCCGACCATGAACTGATGCTTGTCCGCGAACTGCCCGACGCGTTTCAGCTCTGCTTCCATGTGCGAAATCTCCGTCGAGATCGCGCGGCCGCCGAGCGTCTTTGCGAGTGTGAACGCGTAGTCCAGCTCCTCGTCGGACATCTTGAAAAGGCCGTCCACTTTCACGATTTCGATCAGCACGCCCGCGTCATTCCACTTCTTGCGGAATTCCTTCGCGCGATCCATCGGCGCGGACTTGCGCCAGTCGCTGATTTTCTCCTTGGGCGCACCGAGGAATGCCTCGACCGGCTGCGTCCGCAATTCCACGCCGCTCAATCCGAGCTGCACGCAATTCTTGAGGATTTCATCCTCGGCCATCGTTTTGCCGCCGAAGCTGTACGGCACGTTCAGTCCGAGCTGCACGCCGGCGACTTTCGAGTTGGGCTTTGCATCCGCGGCGCCGAGGCGCGAGGGGATGGTCAGGAAGCCGGCTGCGGGGAGCGCGGCGAGCGTGAGTTGCACGAATTCACGGCGGGATTTGGAGGACATGATGGGGATCGGGGTTTGGAGTTCGCCGGACGCTCATTCGCCCGCACGCGGGAGGAAAGCGCAATCTTCAGGCGCACGCCTTTGCGTCCATGCCGAGCAGGTCGCGCAATGTCGGGACGAGCGATCGGATGCCGAGAGGCTTCTCGAGTGCGGCGTCCACGCGGCGCACCTTCTCCGACAAATCGTCGCCCGACAGGCTGCCCGAGTGCAGGATCACTTTGCCCCGGAATCCCGCCGCGCGCGCGCGGTCAATGAGTTCGCACCCGCACATCTGCGGCATGTCGTGGTCGGTCACGAGCGCGTCGAAGAGCGCAGGCCCGGCGGCCAGCCTCGCGAGCGCTGCCTTGCTTTCGGTCAGGGCCTCGACGCTGAAGCCGTTGCGCGCAAGCAGCGACGCGAGCAGTTGCGCGATGTCCGGATCATCGTCCACGACCAGCACGCGCACAGCGGATGCCTTGGCAGACAGGGGCGAACGGGAGCGGATTCCAGATTGGAGGATGAATGAGTTGTGTATGGCGTTCGATTGGTGATGCGAATACTTGAGCACCTCATCGTTAAGCCCATGTGTCGCACTGCGGGGCTTTTTGTAACGAGAGTGTAAAATCGTGGGGAAACGGTTTGCCGGCGGGATTCGGGCGGCGGCGGACGAGGGACGATCCTCCGGGATCGCTGCGTCTCGGGTTCGTCGGTTTCATCAGGGTTGCCAGGCCATCACCGGAGATTCCGAGATCAGCGATTGAGTCCGTTCCAGCGACGAAGTCTTGCGCCCGTTGGCCACGGCTTGCCCGGTCTGGGTTTCCAGTTCGAGGAGGGCGGTTTCCAAGTCCCTTCCCAAGGCGCTCCATGTCCGCCCGTCGCGATGGGCTGTCGCACGCCAGAGCGGATTCGAGGCCTCATAGGACATGCGCTCGTAACATACGGTGAAGCCCGCATCTTTCAGCTTCGCCGGGATGGCCATCCAGCCATTCATGGCTGCACCCTCCGTTTCGCAGCGGCGCGATCCTCGGCGAGACACTGGTTCATGGCCTCGCGGGCGCTGCTGCTCCTTGCGAATTTCCGGTAAGCCGCCCACACGATGGCGTCGGTCGGGCTTTGCGTCTGGCTGCGCGGTCGGACCGCTTTTGGTTTCGGTCCGGCGGGCTGGGGGTTTTCGTGAAACATGGAGGGGTCGCTTTCCACTTGGGTCGTTGGTTGAAAAAAGGAATCACTCATTGATGCCCCACCAGCGGATGCAATCGGTCGTTTGGTACCGCTCGGCTTCCCGGATGGAATGCACATGGTCGTGGCCGTCGCTGTCCGCGTCTGGTTGCTCCTGTTCCATCGAATGCTCCGCGATATCCCGGATGCACATGAAGGGCGCATTTGTCCGTCCCGCGATCCCCTGCAGTTTCGTGCAGAGCGGCGCGGCCAGTCCGTCCGCCTCCAGACGTTCGTCGTGCAATGCCATGAGCACCGGCTTTTCATAGGGGTTCGCAGCCATGAGTATGCTCACCCACGATGCGACGCGCTCGGGCAGCTCATACTTGCCGTGGCTCGCGACCACGATCACGCTGGCATGGCTCGCGTCGTTCAGAATCACGGAGTTCAGTTCCGGCTGCCCGAGCATCTGGAAGCTCCACGAGGTCGAGAACACATGCCGCCCATTCGAGAAGGTCCGCATGATGTTTTCGTGATTCTTCACGGCGCGGATGGCGTCGTCGGAGTCCTCATAAAAGGTTACGATCTTGCAGAAGCGTGCCGATTGATCAGGCTGGGTTCGCTGTTCCTGTGTGCCGCGATTTTCCGGTTGCAGTGTCTGAGGACTGGTTTTCATGGTGCGAGACCTTAGCAGTCGGGGTGTTGCGGAAAATGGGCGCAACAGGCCAGTCGCTCTCAGACTTTTTCGTATGCGGTGTAGGGCCAATGCCCGAGGGGCTGCGCTGCCTGCGAACGCAGAAGCGGTCATGCGTCCCGTGCGCTCCGGAACGATCCTACGAGTCACCGGCCAGCCAGCGCGTCGCGTAGTGCGCGACCGCGACGGAATCTTCCAGGCCCAGCTTTTCGCGGATGTGCGTCTTGTGGCAGCTCACGGTCTTGATGCTCAGGTGCAGGTCTGCCGCGATCTGGTGGCCGTTCTTTCCCTCGCCGACGAGCCGCAGCACTTCGAACTCGCGATCCGTGAGCTTGCTGATGGGCGAATCCTTGCCGTGCGTGTTCGGGCGGGCCACGTGTTCAAGGATGGCGGTGGCTATTTTTTCGCTCACATGCACCTGTCCGCTGAGCACCTTCGCGATGGCCTGCAGGATTTTGTCCGGGCCTTCCTGCTTCATCACGTAGCCGCGCCCGCCTGCGCGCAGGACGCGCTCGGCATACAGCGTCTCGTCGTGCATCGAGAGCACGAGCACCGGGAGGTCCGGCTGGAATGAGTGGAGATCCTTCAGCAATTCGAGCCCGCTTTTTCCGGGCAGGCCGATGTCGGTGAGCAGCAGGTCGGGCTTCGCGCGCGGGATTTCGCCGAATGCCTTTGCGGCGGTATCCGCCTCGCCGCACACGGTGAGGTGCGGCTGCTGGCGGATGACTGCGGCGAGGCCTTCGCGGAAGATGGGGTGGTCATCCACGATGAAAATTTTGGACTGCTTCACGACGGAGGAATTTGCGGACGGCTTGGCGGGCTTCTTCTTCGCGGTATTTTTCGTGCTCATGTCAGTGGTTCTCGGGTTCGGGTTGGGAAGGGAACGGAATCTTGCACGTGACGGTGGTCCCACCTTCGGCGCGTGGGCGGAATTCCAGCGATCCGCCCATCGCCTCGGCACGGTATCTCATCGTGCGGATGCCCATGCCGTCGTGCTTGCCGGTGGTCTCCTTCATGCCGCAGCCGTCGTCGTTCACGGAGAGCAGCAATTCCCCGGCGGACGACGAGAGCAGGATGGTGATGTGCTTCGCGTGCCCGTGCCTTGCGGCGTTCGTCACCGCGTCCTGCGCGATCCGGTAAAGGTGCGTGGCGGTGGACGAATCTTGCACAAGCACGGGGCTCCGGCGCACCAGCCGGCAGTGGAGCTTGAACAGCTCGGAGCTTCGCGACGCGAGTTCCCTGAGCGCCGCCATCAGTCCTCCGGATTCCGGTGCTACGGGTTGCAGCCCGCGGGCGAGGCTCCGCGTGAGTGTCAGCGCCTTGTCGAGCTGTGCGGCGATGTTTGCGACGCTTTCCGCCTGCGCGGAGGACACGGGGCGGAGGGATTTCGCCAGCGTGGAGCTGAGGAACCAGAGCCCGGCGAGCTGCTGGCCGAGATCGTCGTGCAGATCCTGGCCGATGTTCCGCCGCTCGATCTCGCTGATCGCGAGGACCTCCTTCTCTAGCCGCTTGCGCTCCTCGATCGCCTGCCCGAGCGACTCGACGGCTTTCTGCAGTGCCGCGGTGCGCGCGACGACCCGCTCCTCCAGTTCGGCATTCAGCGTGCGAATCGCGT
>BJFP01000222.1 GCA_014189875.1 Verrucomicrobiota bacterium
CATCGGGGCTATCGACGAGCGTCGCCACACCGTCAATGTGAATCAGCTCGGGACGATCCGCACATCGCTTTCCGATCTCCCCCGAGAATTGAAACCGCACCTGACAATCGACGGCGAGGCAGCAGTCTGTTGCGACACCTCACACGCCCACCATTGTTTTCTCCCGAGACTTATCGCTGATCGCATCGCTTGGAAACACCGCGAGCATCCGAATTGCGACCTTCAGTACTTGGAGGCTGAGCGGGCGCGCTTGATCGAACGGCTCAGCGGTCCCGACTACTACGGCTCGTGGTGCAAGGAGCCGACCGACAGGGAGGAGCGCGAACGGAAGAAAGCGCTGATCAACCGGCTCCTGAACATGCCGAACAGCGAATGCACCGGGAACGGATTTTACCAGTGGATACGCCGGACGTTCCCGCTCACATACGGCATCATCGAGGACATCAAACGCGACGATCACCGCAATCTGTCCAAGCAACTCCAACGCTTCACGTCCAACGCCATCAACGGTGCGCTCACGCAGCTACAGTCCGAAGGCATCATCGCCATTCCCCAAACCGACGCGATCCTGTGCCGCCAGCGCGATCAAGACCGCGTGCGTCTGGTGATCGGTGCGTGGGTGTTCAGGGAAAGCACGGGGGTCCGATGCAAGGTGAACGGTGCGCATGTCACTCCACCTTGAGTGCCCGGAAAGGATTGACCGGCATCCGTCGAAGGCATCGGATTCCGCCTACCGAAAAAAGCGTGGTGGTGGGTCCGAAGGCTTCCGTTGACTTCACCTGTTAGGTGTCACCCGATAGGGTAGCGCGACCTTCTGTGCATGCTCCAAAAAAATTAGGCTTAACAGGTGGACGGTTATATTGACAGCGGGGCACTTTTTGAAAACGGAAACACAAAATGCCCTCGTATCGCGTCCTCGCCGACAACCTCGGAGTCAGCCGACCGAGGATCTGCCAGCTTGTTAAGCTCGGGTTGCCGACGCACTCAGTTCGGGCCGCGCTTCGCTGGCGTGAGTCCCGCCCACCGATGCGGATGGCGACGAATGGCAAGGCCGCAAACTGGGTGGTCCCGCCTGCCGACCTCCAGCGAAGGAAACGCCGTTTTCCTGCGGAAACGGGCGACTCATTGCAGGATGCACTGGCCACCTCAATATTTGCAAACAACGCGGCATTTGAGCTTTTTGAGGAAGCCAAGGCCAGAGGCGATGAGGATGGCCGTCTGGCCTACTACATGCGAATTTACCTCGCCACGTTGAAGAACCGATTTATGGCGGAGAGGATGGCCCGCGAGGAATTGGAGCGTCGCAAGGTCCTCGTCAACAAGCAGCATATCGTCGATTACTGCCGCCGCCTTCTCGATGCGGTGCTGAAACGCCTCAGAAGGTTGCCAGACGAAACTGGGCCGCAGTGCAACCCCCAGAATCCGCTCATGGGATACGAAGTGCTCAAGCGCGCGGTGGATGCAGTTCTGGAGGCTGGCCTGAATGCGCTGAGGGATCTCCAGCCGGAAAGCCAGAGCCAAGCCTGAGCAGCAAAACCAGATCGCATGGCCCCCGCAATTTATGGAAACCGTTTCCGAAACTACCAAACGCAAGGTCGGCCGCCCAAAATCGAAATTCTGGGAAACCGCGAAAATGCTCGGTTCTCACGGTGCAGAAGGATGTGCCCGAACGAAGCTCGATTATGTCCGAATGATTTTCATTCTTGGAGCTGTCCAAAAAGACCGGAGCGATGAAGATCAGCATCTTGCGCTGGGGATTACGAAGGCCGACTTCCGGAGTGGAAAGGGGACTTTCGCGCCGGGATTCAGAACCATGGCCGTCGAAGCCTGCCGTTGGTGCGAAGCATCTGGTGCAAATCGCAGACAGGCCGCGAACATCATCATTGACGCCCGGAGGCGCGGACTGTCGTTTCCGGATCTTTACGCGCATTTCCGCCGCCTGCGACTCGGCGACAGGAAGGGAAGCAAGGAGGGTTTCCTGCTCGCCATCGAGCGCACGGTCAACGATCATCTGCGCAGGTTCAGCGGCACCGACAGAGCCACCCTGACAGGCTACCTCCGCGAGTACGTCGAGGCGCTTGAGCGGGACCCGTAGCGTCCGCCTTTGGGCGTTCCGTTTCCTGCGTCGCGGGTACCTTTTCTCGCAAAGCACATCGAGCATTACATGTTGACAGACCAAGGACGCCTCCTAGAGGATGATGAAAACTAAATTAAGCGCTATGAAAACTTCCCTCAACTGGATTCTCGGCGTCTTCCTTGCGCCTTTTTTAACACTCGCTCAAGAAGATAGCCTCTCCGTAGTCAGAGCAGCTTACGGCGCAGGAACTACTCAGCGTGATGTCACACAGTTGCTCCAAGCGCAGGTTCGAGGAAACCAACTCACAATTGAAGTGGGCAATCACACGCTCGGTGGTGATCCAATTTTCGGCAAGCCAAAAACGCTTTATGTCCGCTACCGGAAGTCTGGCAGTGAATTCGCGGTTTCCGCCGCCGAAGGGGAGACGCTCCGGATTCCTGCCGCAAATGCTAAAGCAATCGCTTTGGTTCAAGAAACAAGGCCACAGCCACCCGCTAATCAGCAACCACCTTCGGTTCAAACCGTGCAGCCCGGAACGCCGTTAGGTGAAATCACGACCCTAAGCGGGAAAAAGTATTTGAATGCCACCCTCACTCGCATTGAGCCCAATGGAATTTCGATCAGCTATGATGCCGGACTCGTCAAAATTCCTTTCACTGACCTCGGCGAAGAACTCCGTGCAAAGTTCGGTTTTGACCAGCAGAAAGCTGCGCAGTTCACTGCCGCAACTCAAGAAACCTCGAAGCAGAAAGCAGCGGCACAGCAAAAAGCATCATCCGATCAGCAAGTGCAGGCGGAACAATTGAAACGCACGAAAAGTTTCGATGTGCAGGTCGTGGAGGTGGTGAAGGGAAAAGGAGCCATTGTGGGTCCGCTCACTTCTACCGAAGAGATACCGTTTGCGATTTTTGTCGAAGGCTTGAATGGAGTTGCTGACGGCGAGAAATATGAGATCGCCGCTTTCCGCGACGGCACCTACTCCGGCGGAGATTGGAAGACCGTGCAGCGGTGGGTGTGTAAAAGCGTCAGTAAGGAATTGCGGATTCTCAACCAGCAGCAGCAACGGAATCAGCCCACCATTCGCCCGCGATCTTCCAGCCTTCAGCGCATCGGTGGGGGATAGCGGGACACGAATGGTGAGACACCCAGAGGCGGCACCCTGCGCCAGCGTTGCCCGTGGTGACGTTTCGACGGGCCGGGTGGACGCGTGTTGCGCGTAAGGATCGTTGCCAACGGTTCCAGACCCCCTCACTCCCCGACGCCCGTCCGCGTTCTGACCGTCCCCGGTGCGGCGTTCTACACGAAGACCTAGTTCCCTCCGCCATTTCCGGTTTTCGCGACCGCCCGAAAAGTGGTTTCCTTTACCCTGTGGGTCCGGATCTATCCCTATAGCTAAGTATGTATGTTATCCACAACTTTGGTTTTGGAGGAAATTGGAAGCGACGCGCTGAGCCTTCCAACCCCCACCGGAGCAAATGGGGAGCCCAACCCGGTTAAAGGTCAGACTCCCCATCGCGTCCATCCGAGCAGCTAGCGCTTCTTACGCGGCTGCCTCTTGTGTTCCTTCGGAGGCTGACTGCCCCGACGCCTCGGCTTGCCAGTTACCCAGCCCCCCAGGTGCTCCACGACTATCGCCAGCCCTTCGCGGAGCAAGATTGCGAAGAAGTCCCTTGGCTTCATCGGCTGCCTCGCTGGGTTCGTGCCTTCCGCTCCGAGCGGCAGGCGGTCTTTTCCCTGTCCACGGCGATGCTGGCCTTCCAGCGCGGTGTGCGGACTGATTCCGCAATCGCTTCCTCGCCCATGTATTCGCGCACTTCCTCGGCCATCCGGTTCTTGAGCGCCCACATGCCGGGATACCACTCATTCTGCGCCGCCGTCGTGTCCTTCAAGGTCCGGCCTTCTGCCATGCCCTTGAGGATCACGCCGTAGCGGTAGTCGTGCGTGGACAGGAACAGCTCCCAGTCGAGGTTGCGCGCTCCCGCTTGTGACGGATCTTCGTGTTCCGACGCCAGCAGTTCGCCGAGCGTGATGGGTTCATCGAGTTCGGGGTCGTAGCCGACCTCCTCCCCGAACGACAGGACACAGCTCTTGTCATCGAGTTGCGTGCCGGGTGCCATCACGTCGGTCCTTGTGGCCGACTGACTGCGCCTGCCGCTCTTCATGTGCAGGATCACGTAGTAGGCGATGTTGCCCGGCGTGACTTTCTTTCCGGTTTCCTCGACACGATGGAGCATCTGCGCCGCGATGGTCATCGCGTCTTGCAGCAGTTCCTCCGCGTCTTCGGCTCCGACCGTCTTGACGGCCTTTGGTATGACCGCCCGCAGGCGCGGAGCGATTTGTTCTAGCAGTATGGTTCCTGATTGAGGACTCATGGTTTTGTTTTTTCTTTCGTTTGTGGACCTCCCCAGCCGACCACGAAATTGTGCCCGTGTGGCTCGGTCCGTTCCGGAGCGCCAATGGCGATCCACAAATGGAAAAAGCCTCCGGACGCAGGGGAGCGCCGGAGGCAAAAAATGGAAAAATGGAGGCAGGAAAAATTTCTGAATCAGGGTAGGCTCAGGAGTCGGGGACAATCAGGAACGGGCTCAAATGAGCCCGACCATGCTTTCGTACTTGGCGGTGGGTGCCAGGGCAGCTACGCAGAGCCATGACCTTCGTCCTCCAGAGCAGCGAGAACCACACCGAGCGGGGCTTCGGACAGAACTCCCTGAAAAGGCATGGCATTAAATCGGCCGTTCTGACGCTACTGCTGTCCGCATTCTGTCTCACGGCATTCGCGCAAAGGACCGACAAGGAATGGCAGGCCGAAGCCATCGCAAAATACCCTGCACTTGGCATCCAAGGTTCTGAACTCAACAAAAAGTTTCTGAACGCGTATGCGGAGCGTCGCAAGACCGCGCCAGACTTTTTCTCAGATCCCAAATGGTCCATGAGGCTTGCCGATGAGTTGGCCCCCGCTCTCGCCGCCGCTATCCCCATCGAAACGCCCCAAAGGACTCCGCAACCAGTTTCCCAACCTCCAGTGCCGCTCCCAAGCGAATCCCGCCCAGCCAGTAGCCTCCCGCCGCCAGTCGCCAACGAGCCGGACAAATCCCAACCAATCCGTAATGTCCCGCCTTCAGACGCCGATGAACCAGAGCAGATTACATCATCGACAACAGAGTCTGCCATCCAGCGCGCCCCACTCAAGAAATCCTCGCTCCCCCTTGTAATTCTCGTCGTTGCCATCGTCGCGGCTGTGGGAATCATCTTGTGGGCGGTTGCCGCCAATGCCACAGGACGAGATCGCGAGCCTCCAGTCCAATGTTCATCTCTGAGTCCTAGGGATTACCAACTTACGTCAATACCGCCCGCAGCGCAAAAGCGGAAGAAAACGGCTGAGGACTATGTTGCGGATGGAATCACCGCAACGGCAAAAGTCGGATGGAAAGTTACCAAAAAAGTCGCCCCCTTCTTTGGGAGGGTAGCCGCCAAATTAATTGGCAGAGCAGGCAAAGCAGCGATTGACTCCCCGGTCGGAAAAGCCGCAATTAACGCGACAATTAAGGCTCCTCCCGCCGAGCAAGCTAGAGGATGCCTCTATGTCATCGGGAAGCTACTTGGTTTGTGACTCCAAATAGAAAACCCGTGAGCGCGTCAAGCAATGAACTATTACTACGCTGACGGAAACAACCAAGCGATCGGCCCGATAACCGAAGGTCAACTCCACGTACTCGGCCGAAACGGCTCCATCACGCCGGATACCCAAGTTTTGCAGGAGGGCACGACCGAATGGTGCCAATATGGCAAAATTCTAGCAAGCTTGCCTGATGTCATGTTTTTGACTTCATGCACACACTGCGGGGCTTCCATGGAAGTTCCCGATCCTTACCGCGGTAAGAACATCCGTTGTTCCACCTGCCAAGCCGAGTTCCCCGCGTTTCGGCCAGACGAGCGCCCATTCTCGTTTGATTGCCCGGAGTGCGAAGGGTCAATCGAGGCAGAGCCATCAATGTCAGGTCAAGCCGCGCCATGTCCCCATTGCAGAAATTCGATCGTAATTCCGCATCCGGCATCAAAGTTTCCAATCCATGCACCCCCCGCTTCCGTCCCGCCGCCGCCTAAGGCATCAGCGCCAAGTCGCAACGCCTCGCTTCTTTATATTTGCCGTGACGGAAAAAACGTCGAAGGACCGATGCCAGCGGACCGACTTTTCCGCATGGTTGAAAGGAAAGAGGTTGATCCGACGGTAATGGCTTGCATAGCGGGCACGGATACATGGAAGCCTCTAAGCAGGCTTACGGAGTTGGACCCATCACCCTTGCGTCCTACCGTGCCCGAGACAGTCCCGTCACCATCGAGGGTTTCAAAAAACTCATCCCCACCAACCGCTGCCGCATCCATAGCCCTTTCCCCGCGTCCGATTTTTTGGGTTGGCATTGTCCTGGCGGTCGTAGGCGTGATAGTCTTAGTTGGGACGCCCGGCTCCGCAGACCGGGCATACGACCAGAAAATCGAAGCACAAAAATTAGTGATGCACGGAATCGATCAAAATATCAGGCAATCCGCCCGGACGTTGGATGTCGGAGCAATCCTGAATGAGAATTCACGCATCAGAGAGCAAACAGCCCTAGTTCGCGTTTGGCAAAGGCAGCGCGACGAGCAAAAGGAAACCGGAAAGCTCGCCGGTGTCATGATGCTGGTCGTGGGAGCGGGTCTGACAATTTGGGCGCGATCGTCTCAAGGCATTGCAGGCTGAGATCCGCCCAACCCTATTGCTCCCGTCGCGCGGAGAAAGCCCGCTGCCCGGCAGCGGTCACAACCCAACCACCGCACGTATCGCGCCCGCGCAGAGTGCCGACCATGAAGCCCACGGCACCCTGCACCGTCACGCTACCTGCTCACCAACCGCACGCCTCACACCGCCGCCCGCTCCGTGCAATGTGCCAGCGGCCCGCCGGGTCGCGTCTTGAATCCCGCCACGCAGCATACGCCACAAGCCGCCTTTCCGCGCATCCTGCCCCGACGTGTGGCGCGATGCGCGAATCGTCACGAACCGCGCTCGTCCCTCGCTTGCCCGCGCCCTGCCACGTCGCCGCTCAGGGCTTGCCCGCCTCCGCTCGCCTTCGCGGCTCCGCTCATTGCCAGCCGGGTTGCTCGCTACGCTCGCCCGCCACTGCCCGCCGCCGCTGCTGGGCAGCTCCCACGGCGAGCGTCGCGCGTGGCTGCCCTTCGGGCCAGCGCGAGCTTTTCGCCAAACCATCCCGCCCGTGCGTCGTGCTGCGATGCGCTGTGTCGGCTCGCCCGCTCGCTAAATCAGGCGCTCCGCGCGGTGTCGCCGCGGCCCGCCTCGCAAAGCTCGCCCGCGCCGCGTCCGGCTACGGCTACGCCTTCGCCT
>BJFP01000223.1 GCA_014189875.1 Verrucomicrobiota bacterium
GACTGCCGCGCGGGCGCATCGTGGAAATCTTCGGCCCAGAGAGCTCGGGCAAGACGACGCTCACGCTCACCGCAATCGCGCAGGCGCAGAAGCGCGGCGGGCTCGCGGCGTTCATTGACGTGGAGCATGCGCTTGACCCGCAGTATGCGAAGAAGCTCGGCGTGAATCTAGACGACCTGCTCGTCTCGCAGCCGAGCAGCGGCGAGGAAGCGCTCCGCATCGTGGAGACGCTCGTGCGCTCGAACGCGCTCGACATCATCGTGCTCGATTCCGTCGCAGCGCTCGTGACGAAGCAGGAGCTCGAAGGCGAAATCGGCGACAGCACCGTGGGCGCACAGGCTCGTCTGATGAGCGCCGCGATGCGCAAGCTCACCGCGCTCATCTCGAAGGCACGCACGATCTGCATTTTCACGAACCAGATCCGCGAGAAAATCGGCGTGATGTTCGGCAACCCCGAGACGACGCCCGGCGGCAAAGCGCTGAAATTTTACGCCAGCGTGCGCATAGACATCCGCCGCATCGGCGCGATCAAGACGCCGGAGGGCACCGTGACAGGCAACCGCACGAAGGTGAAAATCGTGAAGAACAAAGTCGCACCGCCGTTTTGCGAGTGCGAGTTCGACATCATGTACAACGAGGGCATCAGCAACACCGGCTCGTTGCTGGATCTCGCGATCGAAAAAGGGATCATCGAAAAACGCGGATCGTGGCTGAGCTACAACGGCAGCCAGCTCGCGCAGGGGCGCGACGCCGCGAAGGAGATACTGAAGTCCGACAGCGCGCTCTACGACACTCTCTACGCGGCAGTTAAGGCGAAGCTCGACGAGGAAACCGCCGCGGCGAAGTAGCGGCGATGCGCACAGCGTCCGGCTCGATGGAGTCAGGCGCGGACGAAAACGAGCTTCGCGCTGACGGCGCGCGGTTCGAGTTCCGGGCACAGCAGCGCAAGCGCCTCGCGGTATGCGTCCAGTTGCGGCACGTAGCGGGCTTCGATGGAGGCGCGTTCTTCGGCGCTGGAAAAACGGTCGGTCTTGAAGTCCACGATCTCCGCGCGCAATGCGTTGCCGGCTGAATCGCGCCAGAGTTGCACGCGGTCGAAGGAGCCGTTCAGGACTTCCGGGCGGCCTTGCGAATTGCGGAGGACTGCGAAGGCGCGCTCGCGCCACAAATCAGGCGTCTCGCTTTTTGCGGTGCGCGGTTTCGTCAACGCGGTGTGCAGTTCCGTTCCGGCGGTCTTCGCCTCCTCGAACAGCCTCTGCGCCCACGCCGCGACTTCAGCGCGATCCAAGCCGTCGGCGAGTTCGGCTGTTGCTTTCACGAGCGTGCCCGCATCGGGGAGCCCGTCCTCGACCCACGCGAATTGCCGGAGCCACGCATGGATCAAATCACCACGCCGCATCGCCGCGCGGTTTGCGGGCGCGAAGATTTTTGTGACGTTCACGATGCCACCTTCGCTGCACCCGGATGGAGTGGCATGTCCTGCACGTCCGGCGAACGGCGCGATCCGTTTCTTTGCGGGAGGTGCGGATGCGCCGGCCATTCCGGGATCGGGCTTGTCCAGCTTCAGCCCGCCGCGGCCTTTCTCCGCGTCGCATTCGCGCATCGAGAGGCCGTCAAATTCCTCCACCGTGCGATCGGCATCCACTTGCAGCGCGCGGCGCACGAGGAGCGCGAGCGGAGACTTGCCGCCTTCGCGCAGGATGATGTCGAGATAGGATCGCGCGCGCGTCATGCCGACGTAGAGCACGCTGAGTTCCTCCATGAAATCCGCGGATGCCTGTGTGCTCACGAGATCTTCCATGTCGAGAAAAGGCGCGTCCCTTTTCGAGGGGACGATGCGTGGCGGCTCGTCGGGGTTGCTCACGATCACGTCGCCGTGGCCGCCCTGCGCCGCGTCGAGCTCGAGCAGGAGCACGGCTTCAAATTCGAGGCCCTTCGAGGCGTGGATCGTCATCACGCGCACGCCGGAGCCGCCGGGCCGCTCGATGCGCCGTTTGCGGACGTGCGCCACGAAATCCGAAGGCCGCGCCGGGCCGCGTGCGTCGAATTCCCGCGCGACGCCGAGGAGCTGTTCGCAGCGCTGGATGTCGTGATCGCTGCACGCGGCGGAAAAAGCGGCATGGCGGATCCATTTCCGCAGAGTCGTCGCGAAGCCGTGCGCGGTGAGGTCGTGGCGAATGCGGCGGAGGGCGTGCCGCTCGTCCGTGCCCACCGGATCTTCCGCGCGGACTGACTCGGGAAACCCGAATGCAGCGGCGAGCGGGCTCGTAAGCACGACGTGGCGCGCGGCGGTGCTGCCGGGATGATCGAGCCATGCGAGCAGGCACAGGATCACCTCGACTGCACGCGAATCGGTGAGCGGGTTGCCGCCTTCGCCGCTCACGTCCACATCGGGATGCGCGCTGCGGATGTCGGCAATCAGGCGCGGCATCAGATTTTTTTTCCGTAGAAGGATGCCGATTTTCCGCTGCGGATCTTCGCCGAGATGCGCGCCGACGTATTCGAGCGCCTTTGCGATGAGCGCGCGATTCTTGTCCTCGGCATCCGCGCCCTCGCCCGTGTTTGCGAGGATCACGCGCACTCTGCCGCGGAGTTTTTCCACGTCCTTCGCGGGCTTGTGCTCCGGGAATGTCGCGGCCCATTCGCGGCCTGCGGCTTCGATGGCATCCTTGTCCGTCTGCTTTTCATCGAGCCAGCCGTGGGCGAGCGATTGGAAGGTGCGGTTCACCGAATCGAGCACGGCGCGGCTGGAGCGGAAGCTCTCGCTGAGAATGCGCGCGGGCGTGGTGCCGATAGTTTTTCCGATGTCGTCGAGCGGCCCGTGCATCAGTTCGCGGTCGCCGCCGCGCCAGCCGTAGATCGCCTGCTTCTCGTCGCCGACCACAAGCACTTCGCCGCCGCCGCCGCCGATCTCCTCGATTATGGGCCGGAAGAAATGAAACTGCAGCCGGCTCGTGTCCTGAAACTCGTCGAAGAGGACATGCTCGAACCGTGTGCCGAGGCGAAAATACAATTCTTCCTGCGCGAGCGCGGCGGAGGTGACCATCGCGGCCACGTCGCTGAACGTGTACGCCCCGGCGCGGAACGCGGCCTCGCGGCGGTGGCTTTTGTAGTGTTGCGCGAGCCAGCACAGCGCGGCCTCGCGCGCCTTGTGGCGGCGGAGGAGTGCGTCGCAGGCGCGAGCGAGGACCGGCTGCATCGCGGTGGCGAGTGGCGCGGGTGTCGGATGTTTTGCGTAGTCCTCGTCGTTGAAAATTTTCACCACGAGCGGGATTGCAAGCAGCGCGGTGGCGTCCTCGCCGGGCTGAAGCACAGCGCGGAGCTTGTCGATCGAGTCTTCCCACAACTTCACCGTGGTGCCGGTTTTTGTCTTCGGAATCCAGTCCGCGGAAGTCGCGAGCGTCTTCGTCACGTCCGCGAGTTCGTCCTTGCTCCAACGCCGCGCTTCGGGACGCGCGAATGTCGCGGGTGCTTCCGCCGCAGGGATCGTGCGTTCGAGATTCGGCGCGAGTTCCGCGAGCGCTCCGAGCATCGAGCTCACGACGCCTCGGCGGAAAGTCCACAGCGCCTCGGCGAGACTTTGCAGATCCGCCTCGCCGAGGATCGCGTGCAGCGTCTCGCGCAGAAGCTCCTCCTCGCCTTCGTCCACGGCCATCGTCCAGTCCGGCGCGAGGCCGAGTTCGCTCGCGAATGCCTTCGCGATTTGCGCGAAGAACGCATCCATCGTCGAGATGGCGAGGCGGTCCATGTGCGCGGTGAGGGTCGAGAGCAGGCGGTGGCAATCCTGCGCTGACAGCGGCGTGCCGAGTTGCTTCGCGAGATTCGCGCGGCGCTCGTCCGATAGCGCGCCTTCGGAGAGCAGGCGCAGCACGCGATCCAGGATTTCACCTGCGGCGGCACGCGTGAATGTGGTCGCGAGAATCGCGGCGGGATTCTGCGGGTGGCCGTCCGCTTTGCCTCGCAGCAGGATGCGGATGAACGACACAGCGAGCTGATACGTTTTTCCCGATCCGGCGGAGGCGCGAATGATGGCGAGCGGCATCGTTATTCCTCCTCCTCGGTGGATGGCAGTCCGTTCAATCCGCAGAGCGCGAGGAATGCCGGGTCTTCGTTGTCGGCGACTTCGCCGATTTCGCGGCAGCCTGCGCCGCTGCAAATCTCGGCGATGATCTGCTGCGCCTTTTCCCATGCGGCGGAAATTTTTTCCGTGGTGAAGGGTTCGGTGATTCCGGCGTCCTCGTCCTTTGGCGGCAGGTTGAAATAGACGAGTTCGGTTGCATCGGCGGAGATTGCGCTGCCGATGTCGGCGATTTCCGGAAGCAGCTTCACGTAGAGCGGGAGCTGCAAGTCCTTCCACTCGCCGCTGCGCGCGGCGAAGTGCGCCTTGTCGGGCGTCACGGCTTGCGACGAGGTCTTGTAGTCAATGACGCGCCAGCGCCCGTTCACGTGCCGGTCAATGCGATCGATGCGGCCCTTGAGTTTCACATCCTGCGGGCCGCCGGGCACGGGGAACGGGACGACAAGCGAGCGGCCTTTTTCCACGTAGGCGATCTGCCAGCCCTCGGAAAAAAGCGCGGCCTGGTGTTTTGCAAAGACGCCAAGGCGAGCCTCGAGCGCGCGGGACTGCGCGCGCACGGGCGGCAGCGCGTGCGGGCCGAATTTACCACTCATGTATTCCTCCAGAATCGTTTTCAATTCCGCCTCGATCTTCGCGGGATCGGTCACGCCGCTGCCGCCGATGTGGCGCTCGCCGAATTTCTCCAGCACGGTGTGAATCGCGGTGCCGAACATGCCGGGATCGAGTTCGTCCGCGGAGTCATCCTGCGAGTCGAGATGCAGGATGTTTTTGAAATAGAAGAGGCGCGGCGAGCGGATGTAGCTGCGGAAACTCGTCACTGAAAAAATGCGGAAGGCGCGCATTTTTTCCGAATCAGGCTCCGGCGGAACGAGGCCCGCTGCGGCGTGAATCGGCGGTGTGGCCGTGTGCGGTTCGGTCGTGAGCGAAATGAGGCGGCGCGCGAGATCGTTGCCTTCCGTCGCGCCGAGGAGCAGGCGGCTCGGGCGTGCGGGCAGGCCCTCGGCGGTGCAGCGCGGCGCGAGCAGTGCGATGCGTCCTTGCGCGTGGCGGCTCTCGCAGACGGTGTGCAGCGTGAATTGATCGCGCGCGAAACGGCTCGCGCGGCACGGGAGGCCGAGGCGTTCGCGGAGCGCGTCGAGGAGCAGCGGCTCGACGGGCGCGCCCTCGGGGAGCGCGCCTTCGACGACGGACGTGATGATGAGCGCGGGCGCGTCGTCTGAGGCGGCTTCGAGCCAGCCGGCGAGTTCCACGGCGTCGGGCTGATCCGGCGCGGGGATCTCGGTCCTGCCCGCGATTTCTACGACGATGCGGAGCAGTTCGGAGACGGGCAACTCCGCGAGCGCGCGGCGTGGGAGGCGTTCGATTTCGTCGAGCGCATCGCGTACGGCTTCAAGAGCGCCGTGCAGCGCGCGGCCAGCATCTGAGTGACGCGGAAGGCGGTGGTGACGGTAGATGCGCAGCAGCAGGCGCGTGACATCGGCGGAAAAATGCGTGCTGCGGATCGCGGTGATATCTTCGAGGCGTTGCAGCAGTTCTGCGATGCGCTCATCGTTCGATCCCGGAGCGGCGTGCTGCGGTGCGATTCGTTGGGGCAGGTGGTCGTTGAAAAATTTGTCGAGCGGTTTCGCGGACAGGCGTGTGATTCCGGCGAGGTCGGGATGGCGGACGAGCGCGGCGACGCTCGGGTACGTCGGCGGCGCGCCTCCGGGGCGATCGAGAAAGTCGGCGATCTGCGAGAGGAGTTGCAGCGCGGGAGTGCGTAAGGCGGGGCTTCCCTCGGCGGCGCGGGCCTCGATGCCTGCGTCGGCGAGGCCGTGCAGCAGCGCGGGCACTGCGGCGGGTTCGGGCACGGCGATGGTGATTCCCGATCCGGCGAGGCCCGCACTTTTCCAATCGCGGATCAGTTCGGCGCATCGTGCGGCCTGCTCGCGCACGCCGCGAACGACGTGGATTTCGCCGTTGGAAAACTGGCACGGGCGCTTCGCCCAGAATGCCGCGTTCAGGCGGCCCCAGTCATCGGAACCGGCGGATTCGGATTCCGGCGCATGGATGAAGACGAGGGGCGGTTCGGGCAGGGTCTTGAGCAGGAGGACAAATTCCGGCGTGAGTTCGACGATGCCGATGAGCGCGACGCGGAGATCTGCGGGCGGCCTGCCGGTGGCTGCGAGGCGTGCGCGTCGGGCGGCGGGATCGGTGAAGCCCCATGTGCCGAGCACGGCGCGATATTCGTCGAGGAGGTGCTGAAGCGATTCCCAGCGCTCCTGCTCGATGTCTGCGGAGTCCGGCGCGATCTTGGCGAGTTCGGAAAATGCGCCGCTGAAATCCACGCCCGCAGTGCCGAGCGTGCGCCACGTGCGATCGAGCACGGCGGCGAGATTTGCGATGCCGCCGCGTCCGCCGGGCATGGCCCATATTTTCTCGATTAACTCCGGATTCGCGCGCTGCACGGCGAGCGTCCATGCGAGGCGCTGCGTGAGTTCGGAGGCGACCGAGGAGTCGGTGCCGAAGAGTGCGTCATCGAGCGTGCCCTGCGTGACGATGCGCGGCGGGATCAGGGCGAGGCCTGCCTGCTGCGCGGCGGAGGCGAGCGCAGCGATGAGACGGCGCTGTGCGTTGCCACCGCGGACGACGAGCAGCCAGCCGGAGAGATCGGCTTCGCGGGGATGCGATGACTCTGCGGCGTGATCCGCAATCAGCCGCGCGGCCACGGCGGGCAGCAGGTGCGAGGACCACGGGATGAAGACGCGCATGTTGCGCGGGTTATCCTAGATGTGATGCGGGGATGTCACGCAAAGGCGCAAAGGCGCGAAGAAGAATGCGGAGGGATTTCCGGAAAAGATGACGGACACGGAGCCGAATCAGCGAAACTCCGCCGGCCGCACAGATTGATGATATTGCGTGTCTGCTCACGCGCGGCGAAGTGTTCCCGGCGGGTCGCCGGAAATAGCATGAGAGTCGCGTGGTCCACCCGGGAGCGATGATCGTTCGCCGGCATGATTTTAATGCGACCGAATTGCGCTGAACTGCGGGCAGGATTGCCCGCGTTACGTTGCGATCGGTTCACGAAGATCAGCTCGTTGGTGAGGAGGACGATCTGCGTGTGGCGCTCGATGGCGATCGGGGCGGTCTCGGCGGCCTTTGCCACCATTCGTTGACCCGGCAAGCGCGAAGGGCGGGCCGTCCATCGTGAGGTCGAGCTTTTCGCCGAAGGTGAGCAACGAGGCGCGCACCTGCTCGAATTCGATGCACTGGATGTTCGTGCGGCTGCCAGGAATTTGCTTTCGCGCCCGCCGCACCGGGGACGCGCAGAAGGCGGAGCGGCGGCGGGGAGTGTGGCTGCGTCATGTGCGTCGGATGCGGGAATCGTGCACGGTT
>BJFP01000224.1 GCA_014189875.1 Verrucomicrobiota bacterium
CCTTTCGCGTCTTTCGCGGTGTTGAAGGGCGTGGGGTTCCGGCGAAACTTCGTCTGGCGATCCGTGCGGCTGTGCGGCATGATTGAGGGCATGAGCATCACCGTCGAACTGCCGCCGGATTTGGATCAGCAAGTGCGGGACATTCCCGATGTGGAGAAGCGTGTCCTCTCTTTCCTTCGCGATCAGGTGGAATACGAGCGGTGGCGCAGGGAGCGTTACAGCGATGAAGCGCGGCGGCTTCTCGGTGAGAGCAAAGAGGAGGCGGCGCGGATGCAGGCCGAGGGTGTGCCGCGCGCGGAGATGGTCCGCCGGTTCATTCAGGCTTACGACAAGGTCGCGGAGCAGCGATAATGTCGGCGATCCGCGCCGTGCTGGACACGAACATCGTGGTGGCATCGCAGCGGAGCGAGTCGCCCACGAGTCCGAACCGTGAAGTCATCAAGCGATGGGAAGCGGGCGAGTTCGTCCTGCTCTATTCGGATGATGTGCTCCTCGAATACATCGAAAAACTGATCGAGACCGGTGTTGGCGATGCGATCGTGCGGCAGCTCATCAGCTCGGTTCTCGGTGCCGGCGAACGGGTGATGATCGCGTTCTTCCATCTGCGCCGTTATCCGAGCGATGCGGACGACATCGCTTTCGTGCTCTGTGCGCTCAATGGCGAGGCGACCCATCTGGTGACTTACGACGGCGGCTTTTCCGAGGTCGCGCGAGATTGCGCGTTCACTATTTGCGCGCCGCTTGTCTTCCTCACGGCGCTCCGGGCGCATGGACGTGACTGATGCTGTTCTGAACAAATGACGCGATGCGTGGCTCTCACGCGAGGATCCCTTTCACCGCCGTGCCGTACACATCCGTGAGCCGGTAGTCGCGGCCGGCGTGGCGGTAGGTGAGGCGGCGGTAGGTGAGGCGCGTGTGGTCGAGGCCGAGGAGGTGGAGGATGGTCGCGTGGAGATCGTGGACATGCACGCTGTCGCCGACGATCGTGTTTCCGAATTCGTCCGTCTCGCCGTGCGAGTGGCCGCCGCGCACTCCGCCGCCAGCCATCCAGCAGGTGAACGCCTGCGCGTGGTGCTCGCGGCCTTTCGCGTCCTTCGCGGTGTTGAAGGGCTTGGTCATCAGGTTTTTTCCGCCGGGCCATTCGTCGCGGGTGAAAAGCATCGGGCAATTCCCGATGCCGCTGCGGATGCCGTGGTCTTCGGCGAATGTGATGAGTGGACGCCAGGTGCGCAGGAAGCGCGGCCAGTTGTCGTCCACACTTTTCGTCCGGTCGCGGCCGGCAAATGTGTTCACGGTCTTCAGTCCCAGTTTCTGCGCGGCGACGATCACTTTTTTCAAATGTGCCACGCAGTGCCGCGCGACCTCGGAATCGGGATCGAGCGCATTCGGATAGTAGCCGAGCGCGGAGAGCGCGACGACGTGGCGCGCGCAGAGTGCGTTGATGTCGTCGTCCCGCGCTTGCGTGAGCGCGGTCACGTCCACATGCGTTCCGCCTGTCCCGCCGGCCAACACATCACCTCGATGCACGCGAAGCCCTCGTCGCGCGCAAATGCGAGGACGCGGTCGAGCGGGAGTTCGGGGAAAATGGCGGAGACGAAACCGAGTTTCATACCCGCGCCATGCAGCCACGATGCGGCGGCGTAGCGCAAGCGCCCCCCGCGTTGCCCTACCTTTCACTTGCCCCGGCGCGGTGGCCGGGTATGACTCGCGGCTCGACAAATGGAACCTACAGCAGACATCGCACTCATCGGACTGGCCGTCATGGGCCAGAACCTCATTCTCAATATGAACGACCACGGCTACACCGTCGTCGCTTACAACCGCACCACGGCAAAGGTGGACGAATTTCTCGCGAAGGAGGCGAAGGGGACGAATGTCGTCGGCGCGCATTCCATCGAGGAGATGGTCGCGAAGCTCAAGCGTCCGCGCCGCGTGATGATGCTCGTGAAGGCGGGCAAGCCGGTGGACGAATTCATCGAGCAAATCATCCCGCACCTCGAGGCGGGCGACATCATCATTGATGGCGGCAATTCGCTTTTCGACGACACGGCCCGCCGTGTGAAACTTTGCGAGAGCAAGGGGCTGCTCTACATCGGCACCGGCGTCTCCGGCGGTGAGGAAGGCGCACGCCGCGGGCCGAGCATCATGCCCGGCGGATCGCCTGCCGCGTGGCCGCACGTGAAGGAAATTTTCCAGGCCGTCTCCGCGAAGGTGGACGGCGGCGCTCCGTGCTGCGACTGGGTCGGCGAAGGCGGCGCGGGCCACTACGTGAAGATGGTCCACAACGGGATCGAATACGGCGACATGCAGCTCATCTGCGAGGCGTACAACATCATGAAGAACGGCCTCGGCATGTCCGCGGACGAAATGCACGAGGTCTTCGCTGATTGGAACAAGGGCGACCTCGACAGCTACCTCATCGAGATCTCGCGCGACATTCTCGCGAAGAAGGACGAGGACGGCTCGCCGCTCGTGGACAAGATTCTCGACACCGCCGGGCAGAAGGGCACGGGCAAGTGGACGGTGATCAATTCGCAGGAACTCGGCATCCCGATCACGCTCATGGCGGAGGCGGTGTATTCGCGCTGCGTGTCGGCGCTGAAGGACGAGCGCGTGAAGGCTGCGCGGAAATTGAAAGGCCCGAATCCGATGCTGCACAGCATCGCGAAGAGCCCGGAGAAGAAGAAGGCGTTCATCGAAGACATCCGCCTCGCGCTCTACGCTTCGAAGATCGTGAGCTACGCGCAGGGCTACATGCTCATGCGCTCGGCGGCCGCGGAGTACAAGTGGAACCTCAACTACGGCGGCATCGCGCTGATGTGGCGCGGCGGCTGCATCATCCGCTCGCGCTTCCTCGGCAAGATCAAGGAAGCCTACGACAACAATCCGAAGCTCTCGAACTTGCTGCTGGATGATTTTTTCCGCGGCGAGATCAAGAAGTCGCAGAAGGGCTGGCGCAACGTCGTCGCGACTGCGGCGAAGAAGGGCATCCCGGTGCCGGCGTTCAGCACCGCGCTCGCGTTCTTCGACCAGTATCGCAGCGCAGTGCTGCCCGCGAACCTGCTCCAGGCGCAGCGCGACTACTTCGGCGCACACACCTACGAGCGCACGGACAAGCCGCGCGGCGAATTCTTCCACACGAACTGGACGGGCCGCGGCGGCGACGTCTCCAGCAGCACCTATACGGTTTAGGTGTAGTCGCGGGAGTTTCCGCAGTTTGAAAAAAGGGCGCCGGAGAAAATCCGGCGCCCTTTTTGTTTTCCGGGGATAGGTGCCGCGCCCGACGAATGGAGCAACGCCAGCGGAGCGCCGCGAGTGGCAAAGAAAAACCGGCACCCGCTCGCGCAGGTGCCGGTCTTTGAAAGTGAGGAGAGTTTCCGTGTGAGACTACTGGGCTGCCGGTTTCGCGGGAGCGTCTTCCTTTTTCTCGGCCGGCTTCTCGGCCGGCTTCTCGGCCGGCTTCTTTGCGTCGCCTGCGGGCTTCTTGGCCCCGCCTGCCGCGGGCTTCTCAGCCTTCGCGCCGAACTTCGTGATCTTCACGATGTCGTAGGTGTTGTCGCCCGTCTTGGTGCGGTTGCCGCTCACCATGTCGCCGACTTTGATGTCCTCGAACTTGGCCGGCTTCTTGTCGTTCTCAATGACGGTCGTGGCAGTCACGCTATTCGTGGACTTCTTTCCGTCCTTGGCGACTTGCGTGATCGTCTTCGCCGCAGCGTCGATCTCGGCGGCGTGAATATTCATCGGGATCGGCTTGCTGTCCTTCGGCTTCTCAGCAGCGGGTGCCGCCTTTGGTTTCTCCGCGGCAGCAGCCGGGGCTTCGGCGGGTTGCTTCTCGGCGGATTTCTTCTTCGCCTGGGCGAATGCGGACTGGCCTCCGAGCGCGAGCGCGCCGGCGAGGGTGAGTGTGAACAGGAGCTTTTTCATGTGTCTTACCTTTTTGGGTTGTTGTGTTTTGTGGGGGAACTCCGGAATCCGCAGAGGCAGAGCCATCGCTCCCGTCGCGGCGAGTAGGTCGGAATGCGCGAACCGCGTCAAGCCCCGAGCGCGGCCTTTCGGAAAGGCGCTAAAAATCGCTGCACCCCGTTGGCCAGCTTTCCTGCGGGACGTAGCCGAGCAGCTTCTCCGCGGAGGACAGATCGAACTTCGCCTGCACCAGCGCGCGGCTCACGCCGTACACGACCGCGTGGCGCACGCTCTCCGGCGCCTCGACCGCGCACGCGAAGAAACGCCCCACGTCGCCGGGGCTGAAGTAAACGTCGCGGAAATGTTCGCTCGCCGCGATCTCCGCGACCTGCTCCGGCGTGCGCGGGCACCAGCCGAGCCGCGCGATGATCACGCTCATGCCGTGCATTTCCACAAACGTGCGGCCGATGGATTCCATGAACATCTTCGTCGCCGCATACCACGCCTTCGGGCTCACGGGATCCTCGGGCCGGACCGGAATAGGCCCCGTGAATTGCTGCCACCAGCTCACCTGCCCGGAACTCGCGAGCACCATGCGCCGCACGCCCGCGAGCCGCGCCGCTTCCATCGTGTGGAAAAGTCCGACGATGTTGTTTGGCAGCAGGCTCGCGAGAAAATCGTCATCATCCGGCGTCGCCGCGAGGTGGATGACGCACTCCACATTTTCCATCGCGCGATCCAGTGCGGCGCGATCGGTGAGCGTGCCGATGACGCAGTCCGCCAGCCCGCGCGTCGGCGTGAGATCGAAGCCGCGCACGGTGTGTCCGCGACGCAGCAGTTCCGCGACGGCAGCGCGGCCGACTCTTCCCGATGAACCGGTGACAAGGACGCGGACTGGTGTGCTCATGCGCCGTTAGTCGCGGAAATTTCCGAACTGCAATCCGACCTCGAATTCCGAGCTGCGGCAAAACGCGATCACCTCCTGCAGGTCGTCGCGGCTTTTCCCCGTCACGCGGACCTGCCGATCCTGCAGCGCGCACTGCACTTTCATGCCCTTGTCCTTGATCGCCCGGATGATCTCCTTCGCCTTCTCGCCTTCGAGCCCCTGCTTGATCACGAGGTCCTGCGTGGCGTGGCCGAGCGGCGAGATGGCGGGATCCTTGCGATCCACATTGCGGAGGTCCACGCCGCGCTTGCTCAGTTTGCCGATGACGATGTCGTGCAGACTTTTCAGCCGGCTCGCGTCTTCGGCGGAAAGTTTGATTTTTGACTCCTTCTCATCGAGTTCGATCGCGGCCTTCGAGCCTTTGAAATCGAACCGGTTCGCAAGTTCCTTGCGCGCCTGGTTGATGGCGTTGTCGAGTTCCTGTGTTTCCACTTCCGAAGTGATGTCGAATGAAGGCATGACGTGCTTTTACGCGGAGGCGCGGGCGAAGGGAATACGGAATCCACAAGGCTGGCGCATCAAAATTTTGCCAGAGGCGAGCGGAACCTTCCGAGTGGAGCACGCGACCCGCATGCTCCACCCGGGAGCTGGCGTCGCTCATCCGCGGAATTTTGATGCGTCGGCCCTCGCGGTATCCGCGCGAGGAGCATCCGTTCACATTTGCGCCCCGGCGAAGTGTAGCGATTTGCGCACAGTTGGGGTGGATGGACGTTTTTCGCCAGCCAAGCACGGGCAGAAAAGCGGGGTCTTTGAACTATTTTTCCCTGTTGGATGGGGTCATTGGCATGCGTTGGCACACGCGTTGCTAACGGGGCGCTGCCAACCGGCTGACCCAGCCATCGCACCAGCGCCGCTCCCTGTGAGCGCTTTTCGACAGATGGGGAAGCCGAGCAGACATCAACAAACAAACCAACATCCCAAACACACGAATGAAACTGACTAAGATCATCTCCAGCCTCGCCATCGCGGCCGTCGTCGCGCTCGGCTCGCTCGGAGCACCTACCCTGCATGCGCAGGACGCCGCCGCGCCGGCCCCGGCTGCTGCGAAGCCCGAAGAAAAGAAAGCCGAGCCGCCTACGCCGACGCTCGAACAGCGTCTCACAGCAGTTGAGGCGTATTTTTCCAATACCGACCCCGCCGCTGCGGTGAAGGACAAGGACGGCAAGATCCCCGAGGGTCTCACGACCGTCGCGGGCTCGAACCCCGGCCCCGGCCACAATGGCTTCATGATGATCTGCGCCGCACTGGTGCTCTTCATGACGCTCCCCGGCCTCGCCCTTTTCTACGGCGGCCTGGTGCGGAAAAAGAACGTGCTCTCCGTGTGCGCGCAGTGCCTCGGCATCGCGGGCCTCGTCACCGTCCTCTGGTGGGCGGTGGGCTACAGCCTCGTCTTCGGGAGCAGCTTCGGCAGCCCGTATCTGGGCGGCACGGAGTACTTCTTCCTGAAGGGCGTGGGCGCATCGCCGAACACGACTTACGCGGCATGGCCGTCACAGAGCGTGTTCTCGATGTATCAGCTCATGTTCGCCATCATCACCCCGGCGCTCATCGTGGGTGCCATTGCTGAGCGCATGAAATTCTCGGCCATCATCCTCTTCGTCACCATCTGGATGTTCGTGGTGTATTTCCCGATGGCCCACATGATCTGGGGCGGCACGGGTCTCATGAATGGCGTCTGGAATGCGGACGCGAAAATCCCCGCGATTGACTTCGCAGGAGGTACGGTGGTCCACATGACCTCAGGCTGGAGCGCGCTTGTGCTCTGCATCATCCTGGGCAAGCGCCTCGGATTCGGCAAAGAGAAGATGTCCCCGCACAGCATGGTGCTCTGCATGGTCGGCACCGGAATGCTCTGGGTCGGCTGGTACGGCTTCAATGCCGGTTCCGCCCTCGCCGCCGACGGCGTCGCGGCAAATGCCTTCATGACGACCACGCTCGCCGCCGGCACCGCCGGCGCCGTGTGGGGCCTGATCGAGAAAATCCTCAAGGGCCACGCCTCCATCCTCGGCATGTGCTCGGGCATCGTCGCCGGCCTCGTGGTCATCACCCCGGCTTGCGGCTTTGTTGACGCGACTGGCGCGATGATCATCGGCGTCCTCGCCGCGGTCGTCCCGTATATCTTCGTGATGATCCTGAAGGCGAAGTTCGGCTACGACGACGCACTGGACACCTTCGGCGTCCACGCAATCGGCGGAACCCTCGGCGCAATCATGACGGGCATCCTCGCCACCAAGGACGTGAACGGCAACCTCGTCGGAGCGGACTACGCCGGGAAGAACGGCCTCGCCAAGCTCATCACCGACGGCGGGCTCCTCGGAGTGCAGCTCAAGGCGGTCGCCATCACGCTCGTGCTGAGCATCGTCGCCACCGTGGTCATTGCCCTCATCGTGAAGGCAGTCATCGGCCTGCGCCCGACACCGGAGGAAGAAACCGTCGGCCTCGACCTCACCGATCACCAGGAGGAGGGCTACGTCCTCTAAGTCTTGCAGAAGTAACGCGGCCCGGCTGTACGCAGCCGTGCAGACCGGGCCGCACTCTTCACAAAAACCAACCACACAGACTCCA
>BJFP01000225.1:0-4709 GCA_014189875.1 Verrucomicrobiota bacterium
GCCCGGACGGGGCAGGTTGAATTTTCCCGCGATGCCAAACTCGGAACGCTCAACGCCAAAGTTCAAGACAGCCCGCTGCCGAATCCCCGCACGCATTGACCGCGCAGCTTACCGCCGGTAGCGTCCCCGCCCCTTCATGGAATCCACCACACCACTGCTCGGCCTCCGCGGCTGCGTCATTGACGCCCCCGAATACGGCAAGCTGCGCGCTTGGCGCGACGGGGCCGTGATCATCGGCGACGGACGCATCGTCGAGGTCGGCAGCTTTCAGTTCCTCGGGAGGAAGCACCGCCCGCAGCCCATCCACTGGCAGCAGTCCGACCGCGCGATCATTTTTCCCGGCCTCATAGACATCCACACGCACCTGCCGCAATACCCCGTCGTCGCACGCGGGCGCGGGCAGTTGCTCGAATGGCTGCACCAACACATCTTTCCGAGGGAGCGCAACTTCACCGGGAAGATCGGCGCGCGCGAGGGGGCGGCATTTTTCTCGGAACTCACACGGAACGGCACCACGACGGCGGCGATCTACACGGCGATCTACGAGGACTCGTGCGACCTCGCCTTCGAGGCCGCGGCGCAGTCCGGCATGAGGATCATCATGGGCCAGACGATGATGGATGTGGGCACTTACGGCACGCTCCAGCCGAGAAAAGTCCTGAGCGTCGCGCTGCTCGAGAGCGAGCGCCTCTGCCGCAAGTGGCACGGCGAGGCGGACGGCCTGCTGGAATACGCGTTCAGCCCGCGCTTCGCCCTCGCGTGCAGCGAGCGGCTCATGCGCTCGGCTGCGGAGATGGCGCTGGAATTTGGCTGCCACATCCAGACGCACCTCTCGGAAAACCGCGAGGAGGTGGAGCGCGTGCGGCATCTTTTTTCCAAGTCGCTGGACTACACAGACGTGTATGAAAAAGCGGGCCTGCTCGGGCCGCAGACGATCCTAGGCCACTGCATCCACCTCTCGCAGCGCGAGCGCTGTGTGCTCGCGGAGACCGGCGCATCCGTCGCGCATTGCCCCACGGCAAATCTCTACCTCAGCAGCGGCATCATGCCCCTCGGCGAACACCTCGCGGCGGGCATCAAGGTCGGTCTCGGCACCGACGTCGCCGCCGGCCCGGAGCTGAATCTCTGGCAGGTCATGCGCAGCGCGATCGAGAGCCAGAAGGCGCGCAGTTTTTCCGACCCGAATGTGATCGTCCCGTCGCCTGCCGAAGTCCTGCACCTCGCCACGCAGGGAGCCGCGGCGGTGCTTGGAAAAGGCGACATCATCGGCAGCTTCGATCCCGGCAAGGAGGCCGACATCACGGTGATGGATCTCGCAGCACTGCTCCCATACGGCGGCACCGAGACGAAGATCGAGGATCTCACGCCCGACGATCTGCTCGCGCTGTGCGTTTACCGCGGCGGCCCGCACGCGGTGCTGGAGACATTCGTCCGCGGAGTCAGCCTCGCGCACGTCCACAGGGACGCCGCGCACGCCGCGCACGAATAACCGTCCCGCCGCAGTGTCCGACCATATTCAAAATTCAGAGCTGAGCGCAGCGAGAAAGCCGCGGGCGGAGGCGGGGCAATTCAGAATTCAGAATTTTCCTGACCCTGTCGCGCTCGCGCTCGCGGAGGACATCGGCAGCGGAGATCTGACGTGCGAATATTTCGTGGACGCCGTGCGCGGCGGAAAGGCGCGGATCTTTGCGAAGGAACCGTGCGTCCTCGCAGGCGTGGATTGCGCGGTGAGGGCGTTCGCGCTGGTGGATGCGACCCTCGACGTGCGGGGCGTCCGCAGGGACGGCGACACATTGCAGCCCGGCGACACCGCGATCGAAATCTCCGGCCCGGTCCGCGGCATCCTCACCGCCGAGCGCACGGCGCTGAATTTCATCCAGCAGCTCAGCGGCGTCGCCACGCTCACGCGCAAATTTGTGGATGCCGTAAAGCCGCACTGCGCGCGCATCCTCGACACGCGCAAGACCACGCCCGGCCTGCGCGCGCTGGAAAAGACCGCCGTGCTCGCGGGCGGCGGCACGAACCACCGCCTCGGGCTTTTCGACATGGTGATGGTGAAGGACAACCATCTCGCCGCCGGGACCACGCTCGCGCAGCTCGCGGAAAATGTGCGGCGTTTCCGCGCGGAGCATCCCGGCGTGCGCGTGGAGATCGAGGCCGACCGGCTCGACCAGGTGCGCGACTTTCTCACGCTCGACGGCGTGGATGTGATCCTCCTCGACAACATGACCACGGCGCAGCTCGCCGAAGCCGTGCAATTGCGCGACGGAAAAAATCGCGCCGTCCTGCTCGAAGCCAGCGGCGGCGTGACACTCGCGACCGTGAACGCAATCGCCGCTACAGGCGTGGATTTCATCAGCGTCGGCGCGCTCACGCACTCCGCACCCGCGGTGGATTTTTCGCTCGAACTGGTCGAGACATGAGCGCGCTGTCGCTCGACGCCCGCCTCCTCCGCGAACTGCGCGCGACTGCCGTGCATCTGCTTCCCGGCGATTTTGCCGACGCCCTCGGCGTGTCGCGCGGACAGATCGCCGAGGCGCTCACGCGGCTTCGCGGCGCAGGCTTTGACATCGAGGAAAAGCCCGGCCTCGGCTGCCGCCTGCTCGCCTCGCCCGACCGCCTCATCGCAGACGATCTGCATGCGCAGTTCAGCGACGATTCGCTCGCCCGCGAGATTCTCACCTTCGAGGAAACCTCCTCGACGAACGACGTCGCCGCACGGCTCGGACGCGAGGGACACGCGGGCGGGCTCGCAGTCTTCGCCGAGCGGCAGACCGCGGGCCGCGGGCGCTTCGGCCGCCGCTGGGATTCGGCGGCGCACTCGGGGCTGTGGTTCTCGCTGTTGCTCCGCCCGGAATTTCCGGTGCCGCTCTGGCCGCGCCTCACGACGTGGGCCGGCGTGTGCGTCGCCGCCGCAGTCGAGCGCGCCACCGGCCTGCGCGCGCAGGTGAAGTGGCCGAACGACATCCTCGTCGGCGGAAAAAAAGTCGCGGGCATCCTCACCGAATGCTCCAGCGACGCCGCGCGCAGCATGTTCGCCGTCGTCGGCATCGGGCTGAATGTGAATCACGACGCCATGCCCGCCGACATCGCGCACCGCGCCGCCTCGCTGCGCCAGCTCACCGGCCGCACACTCGACCGCAGCGCGCTCGCCGCCGCGATCCTCGGCGAACTCACCGCGCGCCTGCCCGAAGTGGACGCCCATTTTTCCACGCTCCTCGCCGAGGCCGCGCGCCGCAGCACAATCCTCGGCAACTGGATCCGCCTCGACGCCGCGGATATCTCATTCGAGGGCCGCGCCGAGAGCCTCGACGCCGAGGGCAACCTGCTCCTCCGCCTCGCCGACGGCACGCTGCGCACGATGACCGCCGGCGAAGTCAGCTCCCAGCCAGCCGCCGTGCCAGCCGGAGATTAATTCCCTGTTTGGTGCGAAAAAATTCCGGGGCTGCAAAATCTCGCACACGTGATGCTATGAAGCGCGGGTAGCTCAACCATGATGCAACTCATATTCTCCGAATTTCAGGACCAGTTGGTGCGCGGCCTCGCCCATCGAATGAACAACATCCTGTCGCTTTTTCACGGCTACCTCGGCCTCCTCATGGACGACCAGAAGCTGAACCCGGTCATAAAGGAGGGCCTCACCCGTGTCCGCGACGGCGCGTGCGACGCGAGCGAACTCATGGAGCGCATCAACGCCGTCACCCGCCCCGCATCCACGCTCCCGCGCGAAATGGAGCCCGCCGACCTTTTCCGCCAGCTCGCGCCGACACTCCAGCGGCTCCAGACGCCGAACGTCAATCTCACCGTCGAGTGCCCCGAAGGCCTCCCGTCCGTGTGCGTGGACATCTCGCGGATGAAGCTCGCCATCGTCGAACTCGTGCGCAACGCGTGCGAGGCGGCGTATTCAAAAGTCACCGTCCGCGTGAGCGTGGAAAAGGGCGCCGAGCAGCCAGAGCTTTTCCCCGGCGGCGGCAGCACCCACGAAGGCGAGCAAGTGAAAATCGAAGTGATTGACGACGGCGCGGGCATCCGTCCCTCCGACATGTCGCGGATCTACGAGCCGTTCTTTTCCACGAAGAAAAAAAATCAGATCGCCGGTCTCGGTCTCGCGGTCGCACTCGGCTGCGCGCAGGAGTTCGGCGGTACGCTCCGCCACCGGAGCAACAAGGGCGGCGCGACCTTCGATCTCACGCTGCCCGCACGCGCGCAGCGGCGGCTCCAGGCCGTGGCGTGACGGAGACGCACAACTCCTAAGAGTAGGCAGGGTAGAAAACCTGCGCGAACGAGCGCGCCGCGTGTTTAGAGCCATTCGCGCACTTTGAAATGTTGTGAACGGTGTCAAGTGCGTCTGTCCCGGAGGGACACATGCCCGCCGAAAGACAAAAGGGCGCGCTGTTTTTTCGACCTTGCCGCCGGATGATGAGGGTGGTGCTGCGCTCGGCGACGCCATGCGGTAGAAGGATGCCATGATTACCGTCGAGTCCACGGAGAAGGAATTCCACATGGCGATCCCGCGTGGCGAAATGGATCCCGCGCAGACCGAGGCGATCCTGCGCCCGATTCGTTTTACGTCGCTCGTGGCGGGCAGTGCGATGTCGCAAGGTGAGGCGATGAGGCTGGCCGAGGAATCGAAGGCAGACTGGTGGGAGAAAAATCAGGATCGTTTCGCGCGAGCGGATGGAGCGCGCGCGTGCCAAGCCCCTTGCCTC
>BJFP01000225.1:5324-7403 GCA_014189875.1 Verrucomicrobiota bacterium
TTTTTTTGGAGTCACGCAATGGCGCAAAGACGCAAAGGGACGCAGGCTTTCCGTGCATTTCTTTGCACCTTTGCGCCTTTGCGTGAGGCTTCTTTGAATTCCGGCACACCCTCTGAGACGGAAGCCCTGCGCGGGGCATGGGCGTGCAGCCGGATGGGTTCGCCAAGTGCGGCGGACTGGCGGATCGCAAAATATCCCGCAGATTGCGCGAAATAGCCGTTGACACTCCCCTCCCCGCTTCCTATGTTCCGCCCCCTTTTTCAACCCATGAGGACACTCTCCGCAAAAGCAAACGAAGTTCAACGCCGCTGGTGGCTCATTGATGCCGCCGATCAGGTGCTCGGCCGCGTCGCAGCCCGTGCCGCAAACATTCTCCGTGGTAAGGAGAAGGCCATTTTCACCCCGCACATGGACGCCGGCGACTTCGTCATCGTCGTGAACGCGGACAAGGTGCGCGTGACCGGCAAGAAGGAAACCGCGAAGACCTACATGAGCTTTTCCGGCTACGTCGGCGGCCACAAGAGCGAGACGCTCGGCAACCGCCGCGCGCGCCGTCCCGAACTCCTCATCACGAATGCCATCAAGGGCATGATCCCGCACACCCGCCTCGGCCGTGGCCAGATCACGAAGCTCAAGGTGTATGCCGGCGCCGAGCACCCGCACGTCGCACAGCAGCCCGTGAAAGTCGGCAAAGTTTCCTAAGCAGAAGAAAATCGCATCATGTCCACCGAATCCATCATTTCCGCCATCGGACGCCGCAAGACCGCCACCGCACGCGTTCGCCTCACGTCAGGGTCGGGAAAAATCACGATCAACGGACGTCCTTACGACGACTACTTTCCGGTCACCTCCTTCCAGGGAATGGTGCTGAAGCCGCTCGAAATCGCGAAGAGCCGCAACACCTACGACATCACCGCAAACGCGAGTGGCGGCGGAGTCGGCGGTCAGGCCGGTGCAGTCAGCCTCGGCATCGCCCGCGCGCTTCTGCAAATCAGCGCCGAACTCCGCGGCCCGCTCAAGGCCGAGGGCCTGCTCACGCGCGACCCGCGCATGAAGGAACGCAAAAAGCCCGGCCAGCCCGGTGCCCGCAAGCGCTTCCAGTTCAGCAAGCGCTAAACAATCTGCCCCGGAATCCCCCCAACGGATTCCCTCGAGAGACCCGCGCTGTGCGACCCCCAACGTGCGCACAGCGCGGGTTTTCCCTGTACGCGGATCAAGGCGTGGGCAAAAGCCGCAGAACAAGATGAGGGAGAACCACGGATGGCACGGATGAAAGCATTGTCCTCTGGAAATCATCCGTGCCATCCGTGAAATCCGTGGTGAACTTCTTCCCCATCCGAGCCATCCGAGTTTTTGCACCAGCGGTGGTCACATTTTTCATCGTGACCTTTGCGTTGGGGAATTTTCCCGCTAGTCTCCGCCCATGATCCCTCGCATCCTACTCGCCGTTACCGCGATTTTCGCGGCACTTCCGAACCTCAATTCCGCCGAACCCGTGAGCACTACCAAACCCGCAGCCACCCAGAAAGTCACCGTCGGAGGCGGATGCTTCTGGTGCGTCGAAGCCGTCCTGCAGCGCGTGAACGGCGTGAAGAAAGTCGTCTCCGGATACTCGGGCGGGCATGTGCCGAACCCGACCTACGAGCAGGTCTGCACGAAGCTCACCGGCCACGCCGAAGTCGCGCAGGTCGAATTTGATCCCGCTGTCGTGAAGCTCGATGCCTTGCTCGATGTCTTCTTCGCGGCGCACGATCCGACCACGCCCAACCAGCAGGGTGCCGACAAAGGCCCGCAGTATCGCTCCGTGATTTATTACGCAAACGACGAGCAGAAAAAGGCCGCCGACGCCGCGAAGGAACGCGCGAAGAAGGAGTGGGGCGCGACCATCGTCACCGAGATTTCCCCGCTGAAGGAGTTCTACGCCGCGGAGGCCTACCACCAGAATTATTTCAACCTGAACAAGAACAGGAATCCCTACTGCTCCGCCGTCATCGCACCGAAGCTGCACAAGCTGATCGAAAAAGGGATCATCAAGGAATAGCGACGCGCCGTTTGGAGCGCCGGCGTCCTCGCCGGCCT
>BJFP01000226.1 GCA_014189875.1 Verrucomicrobiota bacterium
GTAGATGCCCGGCTCGACGGTCATCACCCAGCCGGCCTGCATGGGCTTCGTGGTGTCGCCGACATCGTGAACGTCGAGACCGATGGGATGGCCGAGGCCGTGCATGAAATATTTCTTCACCGCGGGCGTGTCGCTGTCGGCGGGTTGCTTCTTCACGTCGCGTGGCTTGAGCAGGCCGAGTTCGAGCAGTTCCTGGGTCATGTGCGCCTCGGCTTCCTTCTGCCAGGACTTCGGGAGCAGGCCGGGGCGCAGCGAATTCGTGCTCGCGCGCAGCACGCGCAGCACGGCGTCGTAGATCTGCCGCTGGCGGCGGGAAAATTTTCCGCTCACGGGAATCGTGCGCGTCATGTCGGAGTTGTAGTTTGCGTAGGACGCACCGACATCGAGCAGCAGAAGCTGGCCGGCTTTCAGCTCGGCGGCATTTTCCTGGTAGTGCAGGCAGCACGCATTTTTCCCACCCGCCACGATCGGCTCATACGCGAAGCGCCCGCGTCCGCGGATGAACTCGTGCGCGAACTCCGCCTCCACGTCGGTCTCCGTCCTGCCCGGCTTCGTGAATTTCAGCACGCGGCGGAACGCCTTTTCCGTGAGCTTGCACGCACGCGCGATGACCTCGGTTTCGCGCTCACTTTTCACGAGCCGGAGCTGGTGCATGAGCGGCGCGAGGCGGCGCAGATCGTGCACCGGGAAGCGGTGCCGCACCTCGCGCACGAAGCGGTCGTCGCGCGTCTCCACCTCGGCGGTCGCGCGCTTGTGCTCGTTCGTGTTCAGGAAAATGTGCTCCGACTCGCACGCGAGCCTGCGAAATGTCGGCCAGAAATCCTGCGTCCACTTCACGGCCTTGATGCCAGTGAGCTTCTGCGCCTCGTCCTTGCTCAGCTTGTGGCCTTCCCAAAGTTCGTTCTGCGCGTTCGGCTCGCGGACGAAGAGCACCTCGCGCAGCTTCTCGTCGTCGGCGTCGGGGAAAATGACGAGCAGCGTCTCCTCCTGCTCGACCCCGGTGAGGTAGAAGAGATCGCTGTTCGCGCGCATGAGCAGCGAGCCGTCGGCGTTCGTCGGCAGGATGTCGTTCGCGTTCAGCACCGCGACGGATTTCGGCGGCAGCAGCTTTGCGAGGCGCGAGCGGTTTTCGGTGAAGAGCTTGGGGTCGAGCGGTTCGTGGCGCATGGCCGGGGAGTTCAAAGAGCAAAGGCCAAAGCTCAAAGCTCAAAATGCAATCGGCGCAGGATTCAGCCCGAACGTTGCAGTCCGTGCGGCGAATTTGAAACGCAGAGACGCACACGGAGCAGGAGAGGATCGCAGAGGGCGTGTATAAAACTGCATGCACCGATCGCGACGGAAATTTTTCCCCTCTGCGGAACTCTCCCATCCCTCCGTGCCTTTGCGTTTGAAACGTGCCGTGTGAATTCCAACTGCATCATTCCGGCACGGAAAGTCCGACGACCGCGCCCGCGTAGCCGGTGAGTTCGAGATAGCCGTGCCCGTTCACCGCGCGTCCGCCGCGGGTGCCGCGCACGTCAATCATCCCTTCCCAATATGCCACGGGATCGAGTGCAAGCTCCTGCGCCTCGACGGGCGTTGTCACATCGAGCGCGAGCGAAAGCGACGGCACTTCGATGCGCCACGCGATCGGATATTTGCCGCGCGTCTTCGTGCTCTGCCAAAACCGCACCGGCGTGAGTTTCAATTCATCGAGCCGCAGATGCCGCACGCTGCCATCCTTCGCGATGAACGATCCCGCCGATGCGCCGTCCACGCTGCCGTCCTTGCGTCGCAGCCGGTAGATCATCAGCTCCGTGCCGTCGTCGAGCTGCACGCTGAACCAGTCCCAGCCCGATTGCCCCGGTGCAAGTTGGTTCGTCGCCCACTCGTGGTCGAACCAGCTCTCGCCCTCCACGGTGAGCATGGCGCCGTTTTTCAAAGTGCCGCTGGAGCGCATTCGCGTGCCGGAAAAATACTGCGACGCGTGGCCCGGCACATCGGCCTTTCTGCTGAGACCGCCGTCGCCGTGCAGCGCCCACGGCTTCGTGCTCACCAGCCGCAGGTCCAGCGAGCGCGCACCGTCGCTCGCGTGGAGCAGCATCGCGCCGTCCGCGTCCAGGGTGAGAGACCAGTCGCCGAGCCACGCAAGTTTTGTGATTGGCGGATCATTTTTCAAATCGCCGAAGCCCGCCTCGCCGAACGCCCCGCGCCGGAGCTGCTGCGAAAAATGAAACTGCTTCGCGCCGACATCCGTGATCGTGAAATGGCCGAACTTCAAATCGTCCACGACGAAGCGCGATTTCACCGCCGCGCGCGCTCCCGGCGCGCGCACACCCTGTCGGAAAAATGTGACCTGATACCCGAAGCGCCGCCCGTCCGCCGCGCGCAAGCTTCCCGTGAAATACCACCACTCCGTCTTGAAATCCGGATGCGCCGCGTGATCGCGCGGCCACTCGAATTTCCAGCCGGGCTCCGCGCGTAGCCAGCCGGCTGCATCTTCGCCGGCAGCGCCGAGGATCAGTCCGGACAAAATCGTGAGGAGCAAGGCGTGTCTCATTCTTCGTGCAGAGCAGCCGCGATTTCCTCCCGGCACGCCAGCCGCGCGGGCCACCACGCGGCGATGAGCGCCGCGGCGAGAATCCGGACCGGTGTCCACGCGAGCGCGGCCCACGGCATGTCGAGGTGGATCGTCCAGCCGAAGAACGCCGGGTTCACGACCCACGTGAGCACCATCGCGAGCGGCACGCCCGCCTCCACGCCGAGCAGCGCGGCGAGTACGCCGAGTAGTCCCGCCTCCGCCAGCACGAGTCCGCGCACCCAGCGCGGTGTCGCGCCGAGCGCGCGCAGCAGTGCGAGTTCGCGGCGGCGCTCGGTGACCATCGTCGTCATCGTGAGGAAGACGCCTGCGATCGCGACGAGGATCGCCACGGTGCGCAGGACGTGCGTGACGGCGAACGTCTGATCGAACACGCGCAGGATCCGCGCGCGCAGCGTGCGCGTGGTGTTCACGGCAAAGGTCCCGCGCTCCGAGAAGGCCGAGCGGAACGCATCGCTGAACGCCTCCGCATTTGTGCCCGGCCGCAGATACACCGCGACGGAATTCACGCGCGCATCGTCCCAGTGCCGGCGGAACAGCGCGCTGCCCATCACCACCGCGCCCTGATCGCGGCTGTAGTCGGCATACACGCCGGCGATCTCCACATCGAGCTGGCCGCGCGGCGTCGCGAGGCGCACGCGGCCGCCAAGATGGATGCGGTGCTTGCGTGCGAACGGCTCCGTGATCACCACGGCTTCGCCGGAGAAAACACGCGCCATCGCAGCCGTGCCGTCGCCCTCGATGAAAGTGAGATTGTCGCGCCACGCGCCGTCGAGAACGACGAGCGGCGCGCTGCCGCCGTCGCCGGGCGCGAGCATCGGCACGTTCATTTCGCGATACGTGTCTGCCGCCGCGATCTCGGGCCGCGCGCGCAGCCAGTCCACGGCGGACTGCGGGAGGAAGGACGTCATCCCGAGCGAGTCGTTCGCCGCGGGCGTGATGAAAAGATCCGCGACGATGCCGCGTCCGATCCACGCATCGAGGCTGTGGCGGAAGGAATGCGTCATCACCACGAGCGCCACGTACATCGCGACGGCCGCCGCGAGCGCCGCGACCGTGATCGCATTGCGCCGCAGTCCGCGCGTGAGACGCCGCGCAGCGAGAATCATCGCCGCCTCGCCGCTGCTCTTCACGCCGCCTGCCGACGCGGAGAGCTTCACCCACATCCGCGAAACTTCCGCCGCACCCGAGAGCGCGAGCGGCGCGAAGAGCGAGCCCGCTAGCAGGACAAAAAACGCCGCGCCGAATGCCACCCACGCCGGCCCCGCCGTGAGCGCGCGCCATGAGCACAGCGCGGCGACCCCGCACGCCGCGAGGCCCCAGATCCACCAAGCGCGTGCGCGCTCGCTGTCGCGCTTCTTTTCAACGCCGCGCCGCAGCGCATCCACGGGATCGACGCGCGATGCCTCCGCCGCCGGCCCCCACGCGCCGAAGAGCGCCGCGCCGACTCCGTAGATCGCCGCGACTGAAAATTGCCGCCAGTCGAGCCACAGACGGTCCACATTCACGAGCGCGTAGAGGGACGTGACCGTCTGCTGCACCGCGCCGCTGAGCTTCTGCGCGAGCAGCACACCGCCGACCGTGCCGAGCAGCACGCCCGGCAGCGCGTAGAGCAGCGCTTCGCCGAGGAAAATGCAGCGCACGCGCCACGCCGGAAGACCAATCGCGCGCAGGATGCCGATCTGCACGCGACGGCGCGCGACCGAGGTCCGCATGGTGTTGTGAATGAGGAATACGCCGACGAGCAACGACACCATGCTGAGCGCGGTGAGATTGAGCTGGAATGCCGCGATCATTTTTCCCACCTGCTCGCTGCGCTGCCGCGGCGGGCCGACCTGCAATCCCGGTGCGAGCGCGGCGATTTGCGCCGTGACGGCGGCGGGGTGCAGCGGATCTGCGAGCAGCACGTGTAGCGAATTCACGCGGCCCGGACGATCGAGAAGCTCCTGCGCCCACCCGATGTCCATCGCGGCGAAGCGCGAATCCGCGATGGGCACATCGCCCGCATCAATCAGCGCGAGCACCTTCAGCGTGACCGTGCGTCCGTCCACTTCCGCGCGCAGCTCCGAGCCTTCGCGCAAGCCGCGGCGCGCGGCGAATTCGCGCGTGATCGCCACACCGCCCGGCGTGCTCATCCATTTGCCCACATCAAATCGTCCCGCACCCGCGCGCAGCTCGAACGTCCGGAACGCCGCGCCGCTGATCGCCTCGATGCCCGTGAGCCGCAGGTATTCGCCCGGCCAGTCCGGCAGCACCGCGATCGCCTCGGTGAGCCCGGTCACTGCCGACACGCCCGGCACGCGCGCGATCTCGGGCCACAGCCGTTCGTCCACATCGCCGCGGATTTCGAGGTGTGACTTCCCCGCGACGAGATCCACGCCCGCGGCGAAGGCCTTCGTCGCGCTCTCGTTCGCGATACGGATCGCAAGATACACCGCGATGCCGAGCGCGATGCTCAGCACATTGAAGAGCGCAAGCATCCGGTGTCGCCGCACGTAGCGGGCGACGCTCCACCAGAAGATGCGCAGGAAAGGCGGCATTGCACCTTCGTAGCCGACGACGGCAGGAGACGGGCACTTCTTTTTTCGTGTGCCGGGAAACGCTCCGCCCGCAGTGTCCTCGTTCAACCACAGAGGTTCACAGAGGGATTCACAGAGGAGCGCAGAGAAGAGTGCAGAATTTTCCTCTGTGCACCTCTGTGAAGCCCTCTGTGTTCTCTGTGGTTGTTCTCCACGAGGGGCTATCAAATCAGGACACGGCCCGGCGGCTACGAATGTTGCCAACTCCGCGCGCTTCCCGCATCGTCCGCCGTTCCATGTCGAAGCCCTTTTTCATCACCACCGCGATTGATTACACCAACGGCGCGCCGCACATCGGGCACGCTTACGAAAAGGTGCTCGCCGACGTGCTCGCTCGCTATCACCGGCTAAAAGGCGACGAAGTCTTCTACCTCACCGGCGTGGACCAGCACGGGCAGAAGGTGCAGCAGAGTGCGGAGAAGGCCGGCGTCGAGCCGCAGCAGTTCGTGGATGACGTCACGAAGAAATTCACCGCGCTGTGGGAGAAACTGGACGTGAAATACGACGCGTGGGCCGCGACGACCGACCCGCTCCACAAGGAATGCGTGCGTGCCAATCTGCAAAAGCTGTGGGACGACAAGGATCCCACGACGGGCGAGAGCCGATGGATTTACAAAAAGACGCAGCGAGGCTTTTACAGCGTGCGGCAGGAGCAGTTCCTCACCGACAAAGAGCGCGGCCCCGACGGACAGTTCGGCCCCGAGTGGGGCGTGGTCGAGGAACGCGACGAGGAGAACTTCTACTTCCGCCTAACTCAGGCGCCAGCCGCGCCGGGGCAGGACCCCGCGACCGGCCTGCCCGGCTGCGACCCGAAGCAGTGGCTGCTCGACTTCATCGACAAACGCACCGCGGACAAAAATCCCTTCGTGGTCCCCGACTTCCGCGTCGCCGAACTGCGCAACGCAGTGGAGAAACTCGAAGGCGACCTCTGCATCTCGCGCCCCGCCTCGCGGCTGAAGTGGGGCATCCCGTTTCCCGAGAGCTTCGGCGCGGGCTTCGTCACCTACGTGTGGTTCGACGCGCTCGTGAACTACCTCAGCTTCGCCCCCGGCCACGACACGAACGCAGGCCTCTCAACCCTCAACCCTCAACCCTCAACCTTCCGCAGCTTCTGGCCCCCGCTCCACGTCATCGGCAAGGACATCCTCATCCCCGCGCACGGCGTCTATTGGCCCATCATGCTGAAGGCGCTCGGCTTTGCGGATGAGGAAATGCCCACGCTGCTCGTCCACGGCTGGTGGAACATCGCCGGCGCGAAAATGAGCAAGAGCGTCGGCAACATCGTGGACCCCGACCTCCTCGCCGACAAATACGGCCCCGAAGCGCTGCGCTACTACCTCATGAGCGACATCGCCACGGGGCGTGATGCGGATTTCAGCGAGGAAAGGCTCGTTGGTTGTTACAACACGGACCTCGCGAACAATCTTGGCAATCTCTTGAACCGCACGCTGAACATGTCGGCGAAATATCGGCAGGGGAAACTCAGCAAGCCTATCGGGAAGCTCCTAGTGAACCCCGATCTCCATTCTCAGCTCGATCTCGCAGCGTGGGTCGAACTCACGGTACGTCGTTATAAGGCGAGCATGGAAAGACCTCCGGCTGGGATGGTCGTTGTGCCCGGCGAAGAGGGGCCGTTTATGGTTGATGCCGCAATGGGACAGATCGGTGAGATCGCTGATCAAGGGAATGCTTTGGTTGAGGGCACGGCACCGTGGAAATTGGCCAAGCAAGAGAGTCAGGAAGCTGCGAATCAACTTGATGCTGTACTTTACGCGCTCGCCGAATCCCTCCGCATCATCGCCATCCTGATCTCGCCGGTGCTGCCGGATGCGGCGCATGGGATTTTTGACCAGCTCGCTTGGAAGCTCGACGAAGCCGGCAAGGACACGCGTTTCCGCTTCGCGGATGCCGTCTGGGGCGGCCTGCCCGACGGCCACATCCTCGGCAAACCCGTCCCCCTCTTTCCCCGCATCGAGCCCCCGGCGCCGACGGCGGAAAAATAGACGCAAGACCCGGAGACAAAATGCCGAGCGGTGCATGATGCCGCTCGTTCACTCTCAGCGCGTGCTGCCTCTGAGCACCAATGGTGCGCCACATGCCAGCCCAGGGCAGCGCCCTGGGTTTGTTCGGTCACACCGACAGAGCCCTGAAAGGGCGCGACAACTCGTGTGCCGCCCCTTCAGGGCTTTGATCATTTTCTGCCTGTGACCCAGGGCGTTGCCCTAG
>BJFP01000227.1 GCA_014189875.1 Verrucomicrobiota bacterium
ACCACTGGCGCCTCGAAAAACTCCGCTACCAATCTCCCGTTGAAGCCCGTATTGCTTTCCAATCCACGATGCCCTTAGCTGCCTAAATACTCCTGTCCGGTGTCCAATCAACCGGGTGCGGTACAGTCTTGTCGTCCTCGCTGTGGACGATGAGCGTCGGCGGGATCTTCGCCTTGAGATTCAGGTCCGGCGCGACGTGGCCGGCCCCGAGCTTGTCGCCGTTATCGCCGAGGTAACACGGGTAAACAAGGACGGCAAAATCCACCCGACAGCTCTCTGCAGATTGATCGCATCAATGGCGGGATAGCTCCGCTCCTCCAGCGGCGCGCTCGCCTGCGCCGCGAGATTGCCGCCCGCGGAAAAGCCCATGATGCCGAACCGGCAGCAAGGAATCCCAACGGGATTCCATCATCCAGCCCAGGGTTGCCGCGCAGCGGCTACCCTGGGAACCCGTCCACCAACCGGCATCAACCCTGAAAGGGTTGAATCGCGGCAGCGAAACATGCACCGTCCCGCCATGGCGCAATCGCTCGCCAAAATCTTCCTCCACCTCGTGTTCTCGACCAAGGAACGGCGGCCATTCCTGCGGGACAAGCCCCTCCGCGACGAACTCCATCGCTACCTCGGCGGCATCCTCACGAATTTCGAATGCCAGCCCCTCATCATCGGCGGTGTGGAGGATCACGTGCATCTGCTCTTCACGCATTCTCGCACAGCCACGGTGGCGGATGTGGTGAAGGAATTGAAACGCGGCTCATCAGTTTGGCTGAAAGCAAAGGCGAACACGAATGCCCCGGAGTTGGGCGATTTTGCATGGCAGGGCGGCTATGGCGTTTTCTCGATTGGCCAGTCGCAGGCGGATGATGTGCGCACCTACATCGCCGGTCAGGAGAAACATCATCGCAAGGTTTCGTTTCAGGATGAATTCCGCCGCCTGTTGCAGCGTTACGAAATTGAATTCGATGAACGGTATGTGTGGGATTGATTCAACCTGGCGGCGACGCCGGTTCCGGTCGTTGCTTGGCCGATTGATTCAACCCTTTCAGGGTTGATGCCTGTGTGCGGATGCGATCCCAGGGTAGCCCGAAGCGGGCAACCCTGGGCTGGATGATTCAATCCCGTTGGGATTGGTTCGCGGACTGAGGCCGGTCCACGCGGATTCTGTTCCACACGGATTCCCGTCCACCAGTCATGATCGGGATTGTGCCACGCGACATCGTGGACTTGCGCCATGGGGCATTGCAGAATCGAGCCGTGATTGCGTGGAAGCGCGGCGCGAAGCGCACACCGTAAACGCCGTGAACGCCGCGAACGCCAACGGCGTTCCATCATCCAGCCCAGGGTCGTTTCGTCCCAACGAAACCACCCTGGGTCCATCCCACCCAACCAAACCGCCAACCCTGAAAGGAGCGAATGGGCGGCGGACGGATCGCGGCGGAGGAATGTTCATCGTCGGATGATTCAACCCCTTCAGGGTTGATACACATTGTGCTGGCCGTTCCCAGGGTAGCTCGTTCCTCGCAACCCTGGGCTGGTTGATTCGTTCCCGTTGGGATTATGAACAGCCGCAGCGTTGTGTAATCGCACAGCACTGTGAATGTCGGAGCGCCGTGCAATGGCATATCGTGCAACGCACTCCCTGAACGCCAACGGCGTTCCATCATCCAGCCCAGGGTTGTTTCGCCCCAACGAAACTACCCTGGGTCCATCCCACCCAACCAAACCGCCAACCCTGAAAGGGTTGAATCCCGCACCCGTCAATCAAACCCAATTAGCGATATTATGAGCGGTTGCATCGAGGAGCACGATGTAGCTATCAAGGATCGAACCCGCAGCGCCAGGAGTAGGGTCGGGAGCAAGGACGAAGCCGCTTACGGAAATGTTGATGCAATTATGTCCCAAGCGACGAGTTGCGAGCGCATCCAAGAGCCTTCCCGTAGTTGTCGTCAAATGAGCTGCCGCATTGCGAACTGTCTTAAGATCGAAGAGGTCGCTTTGAATCGCGCTAATTGCGGGACCGATTGGTTCCCCGTTGTTGAAGTAGATCCTCGATAGTTTGCGGACGATTTCAGGATTCGCCCAATCGACATATTTTTGAGTGCCAACCAACATCTCCCTCGCTCTTTCCTCGGTGCCCGGATTTGCAAACAGAACAGCCAACGTTCCAGCCACGCTCGGATTTCCTAGAAGATATCGAACGAATACCTCCTCAAGGAATGTTTCCCATGCGATGAACATCCGAAGAAACGCGGAATCGACGACAAAGGATTGCTGCTGCGCTCCCATGAGGTAGTTTCCCGCCGCATCCTGCACGAAGGCATTCGTGATGTAGCCTTGGTGAGTGGCTATCTCAGCGCGAAAAGCAGTGAGAGCGGTTCCAATTGGCATTGGTCCTTGTGCTCAGGGCGACTACGAGATGAGGGCCAATACAAATTCGGTCCGCCGAACGCGGACGGCGCTATCTGTCGTCGCGCGACGACTATCTTGAAGGAACTGCAGCTCCTTCTCAGCAAGACTCTTTATGTCTTCCGTTTCAAAAATCCCATCCACTTTCTCTAGCGCAATTGCGACTTTTGAGAGGTTCGCTGCATCAATGTTGGCGTTTGTAGCCGGCATGTTCTTGATGCCGAATCTTGCGTGATAGAGAGCGGTGAAGAGGGTGTAGAAAAGGTGGACTCGGTGGAAAGCAGAGCTGCGAAGACGAGTTCCAAATAGTGCTTTGATGGTATCGATTGTATCTCGGAAAATAGCGTCCAACACCTCTGAATCATACGGAAAATCTTTTTCGTATTGGCCGTAGAAGCTCACTATCTGCTTCTTGCTGCGAATCCCTGCCGTCATCGCGATGAGCAGATCAGCGACAAGAGTCACATCGCCCATTCGGAGAACCTGCTGTTCTGTAAGAACACGACTTGTGAGCCAGAAATCGTTTAGTGTATGAGCAATACCGTCAGCCAAGGTCTTGAATGGACCAAAATGCTGAGCATTCAGCTTCTCTTGTTCGTTAAGAACGACGGCATACGAGTTTAGGCGGCCAAAGACATCCAAGACCTCCGGATCTGGCATGTTAACCAGCAAGTCGACCGACAGCTCGTAGTTAAGAATATTCGTTTGAATCTCTTGATCTACCTGACCGAGCTGGCTGAAAAATAACCCTCCGAATTGCGGATGATGGCGTTTACTTATCTGAAATCCATCATGTAAGAACGACAATATGGTCCGGAGGCGCTGCTGGCCGTCAACGACCTCGCGAATCGAAACTCGCGTTTGGGGGTTGATCTTCTGTCGGATGAAAATCTTCGGAATCGGTTTTCCGCGCACGATCGTGTCCATTAAATAGGATCGCGCTGTATCTGTCCAAACGGAGCGTCGTTGAAACTTTGGGGATAGCTCAAGTTGACCTTTATCTTCCCATTCCAGAAAGTCGTTAATGCTGTAAGTCCTGCTATCGAAGTTTTTCATAATTAAGCCTTCGCGTAAACCTCCGCCCCCTTCTCCACAAACTCCTTCGACTTCTCCTCCATCCCTTTCTTCAGCGCCTCCTCCTCGGAGATCGCCTGTTCGGCGGCGTATTTGCGGACATCTTCGGTGATCTTCATGGAGCAGAAGTGCGGGCCGCACATGCTGCAGAAGTGCGCGGTTTTGGCGCCTTCCTGCGGGAGGGTTTCGTCGTGGAATTCGCGGGCGCGCTCGGGGTCGAGGCCGAGGTTGAACTGGTCTTCCCAGCGGAACTCGAAGCGGGCTTTGCTCAGGGCGTTGTCGCGGTATTGGGCGCCGGGGTGGCCTTTGGCGAGGTCGGCGGCGTGGGCGGCGAGTTTGTAGGTGATGACGCCTTCCTTCACGTCCTGCTTGTTGGGCAGGCCGAGGTGTTCCTTGGGGGTGACGTAGCAGAGCATGGCGCAGCCATACCAGCCGATCATGGCGGCGCCGATGCCGCTGGTGATGTGATCGTAACCGGGGGCGATGTCGGTGGTGAGCGGCCCGAGGGTGTAGAAGGGCGCTTCGCCGCACCATTCGAGCTGCTTGGCCATGTTCTCTTCGATCAAGTGCATGGGGACGTGGCCGGGGCCTTCGTTCATGACTTGCACGCCCTTGGCCCAGGCGCGGCGGGTGAGTTCGCCCTGCGTTTCGAGTTCGCCGAACTGCGCGCGATCATTGGCGTCGGCGATGGAGCCGGGGCGCAGGCCGTCGCCGATGCTGAAGCTGACGTCGTAGGCGGCCATGATGTCGCAAATGTCGTCCCAGTGGGTGTAGAGGAAATTTTCCTGGTGATGCGCGAGACACCACTTCGCCATGATGCTGCCGCCGCGTGAAACGATGCCGGTCATGCGCGAAGCGGTGAGCGGGACGTAGCGCAGGAGCACGCCGGCGTGGATGGTGAAGTAATCCACGCCCTGCTCGGCCTGCTCGATGAGGGTGTCGCGGAAGAGCTCCCACGTGAGGTCCTCGGCTTTGCCGTTCACTTTCTCCAGCGCCTGGTAGATGGGCACGGTGCCGATGGGCACGGGCGAATTGCGCAGGATCCACTCGCGGGTGGCGTGGATGTTTTTGCCCGTGCTGAGGTCCATGACGGTGTCGGCGCCCCACTTGGTGGCCCAGCGCATCTTCTCCACCTCCTCCTCGATCGACGATGCGACGGCGCTGTTGCCGATGTTGGCGTTGATCTTCACGAGGAAGTTGCGCCCGATGATCATCGGCTCGAGCTCAGGGTGATTGATGTTCGCGGGGATGATGGCGCGCCCGGCGGCGACTTCGTCGCGGACGAACTCAGGCGTGATCTGCGCGGGGATGCGCTGTGGGAAGCGGCGGAAGATGGATGGTGAATAGTGACTGGTGACTTGTGACTGGTGGGAGGAGCCTGCGTGCTGCTTGTCGAGGTCGTTGCGGACGATGTCGTCCTTCATGTCGGCAATTTGAGCTCGACCGAGATTTTCACGGATGGCGATGAATTCCATCTCCGGCGTGACGACGCCCTGCCGCGCATACCAAAGCTGCGTGACCGGATGCCCCGCGCTGGCACGGAGCGGACGGCGGCGCTGGCCCTTCAAGCCGGGAAACTCCACGAGGCGGTTCTTCTCCGCCTTGCTCGCATACTCGGCGTGCTTGCCGGAGAGGTAGCCATTGTCCTGCGGCTTCACCTCGCGGCCGTCGTATTCGGCGACGTCCTTGCGATCCGCGATCCATTTTGCGCGCAGCGCAGGCAGCCCTTCATCCGAAGTGCCGGTGAATGCCGGGTCGCCCCACGGCCCGGAGCAGTCATAGACGCGCACGGGCTCATTCGCCTCCAGTTCGCCACTGAAGGTCTTCGTCGGCGAAAGCGCGATCTCGCGCACCGGCACGCGAACCTCGGGATGGATGCGGCCTTGCAGATACACGCGGGTGCTGTTCGGCAATTGTTCGCTGCTGTGCGGTTCGATGGAGTCTTTGGTGGCGATCATTGGGAAGTTGAGAGTTGAGGGTTGGGCGACGAGAGGCGCGGTCTGGAAGATGGAGTGGTTTGGATTCCTAGCGTCGTGATTTCAGAAATGAAAAAGCCATGCGCGGAAAAGGCGGCATGGCTCTGGTCTTTGCTCCCTTCGCCGGAATTACCCGGATCAGGTTCAAAGGGTCCGCGCGATTTCGCGCGTCTCAGCCAGCCGGCTCCCCTGCGTTTGGATTGGCGCGGAGCATAGGGTGCGCTGCCGAGGAGTCAAGGTGTGCAGTCGTCGGTAGCCGGGCTTTCCAGCCCCGGCATCCGTACGGAGCTGAACGCCGGGGCTGGAAAGCCCCGGCTACAGAACGCGCTCACATTTTGAAGATGGCACTGTGAAATGCGCCGCGCCCGCACCCCGCAGCACCCGAAGAAAGTCGCCGTTCTTTGTTGAGCCCGTCCGCACAACCGCTATCGAAGCCCGATGAATATCCTGCGTTCCCTCGTCGTCGCCACCACTGCGTGGTCTCTCACCGCATCCACTTTTGCCGCCGGAGACCTGTGGGTCAGCGACTTTGAAAAGGCCAAGGCGACCGCCGCGAAGGAGGGCAAGGATCTGCTGATTGACTTCACCGGCTCCGACTGGTGCGGCTGGTGCATCAAGCTGCGCAAGGAGGTGTTCGACCTCGACGCCTTCAAGTCGGCCGGGCCCAAAAAATTCGTCCTCGTGGAACTCGATTTCCCGCAGGACAAATCGAAGCTGACCAAGGAGACGCAGGAGCAGAACGCGAAGCTCCAGACGCAGTTTGGCATCCAGGGTTTTCCGAGCATCATTCTCGCCGACGCGCAGGGACGGCCTTACGCCAAGACCGGCTACCAGGCAGGCGGCCCGGAAAAATATCTCCCCCACCTCGACGAACTGCGCGCCGTGAAGGGCAAGCGCGACGAGCAGTGGAAAAAGGCCGAGGGCGCGCAGGGCGTGGAGAAGGCGAAGTTCCTCGCCGCGGGACTGAAGGCGCTGGATGAAGAACTTGTGGCGAAGCATTACTCGAAGGTTGTCGCAGAAATCACCGCGCTCGATCCGAAGGACGAGACGGGCGTGGGTGCGGCGATTGGCTTCAAAGCGGATCTTGCGACGCTCCAGGGGGAACTCGCGACCGTCGCAGGCAAGGACGGTCCGGGCGCAGCACGCAAGAAGGCAGACGAATTCATCACCTCCCATGCGAAGTTGACGGCGAACCAAAAGCAGGTCGCGCTGCTCTCGCTGCTGCGCGTCTATCGCCCGCCGCAGGACAACGACACCGTGCTGAAGCTCATGGGCGAAGTGAAGGCGCTCGACGCCACGACCGAGGAAGGCAAACAGGCCGCCATGATCGAGGAGCGCGTGAAGGAGATGAACGCCAAGGCCGCTGCGAAGCCGTCGGAGAAACCGGCACCGAAGTAGTCGCGCGCATTTCATCCCCGAAAGATTCCGCCCGCGCGGCAATCGCACTCCGACCCGCTGCTCGTCGGCATCCGCACAGCGTTGCGGCAAACCGGGAGTTGAAATTTTGAAAACAGCGAACTCCGCGCTTGCCACATCCCGCAGCGCCGTTATTTTTCGCGGCCCAAAACGCAACGCCAGGGTAGCTCAGTGGTAGAGCGGGGGACTCATAAGCCCTAGGTCGGGAGTTCAATCCTCCCCCCTGGCACCACTCCCTTTCCCCGTTTCATTGGATGTTGAGCGTTCGACGTTGGACGTTTGACCCCGCGCAGCGGCCTCTCAATTTTTTGACGCGCGTCCTGATTCGCACTGCGCCTGCGGCGGGCCAAACGTCCACCGTCCAACGTTCGCAGATGGGAGTGATGCGATGAACGCGACGGATGCGAATCCGAGAAACGAAAGCGGAAGCTGCACGAGGGGCACGTTCATGGCGCGAGCAAATGGAACATCGGCACGCGGTTCAATGCTGC
>BJFP01000228.1 GCA_014189875.1 Verrucomicrobiota bacterium
ACGGACAGGATCGGGTGCGAGCGCGGATCTGACGATGGGAGCCGGTGCCGAGGCGGGCTTGACGATCGGCTCGGGCGCGGGTGTGGGCCGCGGCGCGATGCGCTTTGGAATCCGGACGGGCTCGGGCGTCGGCGCGGGCTTGACGATGGGAGCGGGCTCGGGCGCGATGCGCTTTGGAATCCGGACGGGCTCGGGCGTCGGCGCGGGCTTGACGATGGGAGCGGGCTCGGGCGCGATGCGCTTCGGAATAAGGACGGGCTCGGGCATCGGCGCGGGCTTGCTGATCGGTGCAGCCCCCTGCGTCGTGGGCGCGGGGATTGCGGGCTGCGGTTTTCCTTTCTTGATCCGCGCCGGCTCTGGAGCTGGCACGACCGCCGTCTTCGGGACGGTCGGCTGCACCGCGGGCGGGACTGTGACTGGCGGTGTGACGGTCAAGGGCGTTCCGGGTTTTCCGGGTCTGCCGTTCTTGCCTCTGGTCGTGATGGCCGGCTGATCGGCGGGAGCCACAGTCGGCGGCGCAGTGAGCACCGGCTTGCCGGGTTTCGGCGGAGCGACGACGATTGGGCTGCCGGGCGCGCCGGGCTGTGTGTCGGGCTGTGTGCCGGGAATCTTCGGCACGGCCGGCTTGCCGCCATGCTTCCTGTTGTTGTCGGCAATCGGCACTCCGGGCACTCCGGGCACTCCGGGCACTCCGGGCACAGTTGGCACCGCGGGTGATACTGCGGGTGGCACCGCGGGTGGCACTGGCGCTGCGAGTGTCGGATTCCGCGGATGACCGGGCTTGATCAGCGTGATTGGAGCGGTGCCAGGTTGGGTCGGGGTTACGACTGCGGTGCCGGTCGGCTTTCCGTTGCGGAACGGCTTGTTCGGAGCCGTGCTGGCTGTTCTGGGCGCGGCGGTCACGGTCGGCATCGTGCCGGGCAGTCTCGCGGGTGCATTCTTCGCCTTCGTCCCCGGTGTCTCGCTGGCGATTTTCGCCTGCAATGCCGTCGTGTGCTTCGGGTCTGTGATGCCCTTCCAGCCTCGGTCGAGCTTCGGCGCTGCGATCGTCTCGGCGACTTTCGGCAGTTCGGATTTCCTATTGGTGCGCGTGACGGTCGGCGCGGCGACCGAGAGAACGCCTGCCGAGAGGTGCGAGAACTTCCCGTCCGGCGTGACCGCCTGAGTGCCTGCATGACGTGTCACTCTCGCAGTGGGAATCACCGCGCCGCCGGAGCGGACGAGCGCGTTGTTCATGGCGTTGAAGCTCGGCCCCCCATTGAAGATCCCGCGCTTGCTGCGTGCGATGTTGGTGACGTTGACGGTGTTCGTCATCACGCGGGCATTCTGCTGCCGAGGGAGGAGGACGCCGGCCATCGAGCGGGATCCAAAATCACGCGCGTTCACAAAATTATACGCACGCGGCCCGATGCCATAGCGGTGATCCGCCCACGAGCCGATCCCCACGCCTGCGGCTGCCAGCGCGAGCGGCGGCAGCGGCGCCCAGCCCACATAGGAATGCCCGTGACGCCACGAGACCCATGCCGGTGCCCACACGCGGCCCGGCACCCAGCACCAGCCGACGCTCTCCTCGCGGAACCAGCGGCCATAGTGATACGTGGCCCATCCGAAATCCTCGTCGGAGTCCCACACCCAGCCGTCGTTATTCGAATGGACCCAGCGGCCGCGCGTGTAGGGCTGCCAGTCATCGTCCACACCCGACGGGCTCCAGCAGCGGCCGTACGTCCCCACAGTCACCCATCGTCCGTTCCGGCGCAGCGTGTCCGCGTTGTAAAAAACTTCGCTCGATACGCCGATGTCGTCCTCGTAGTCCACCGCGGTCGTCCTCGAACTGCGCAAGGGCGGCGCTGCGATCGGCTCGGGTTCGACATTCACCACGGCCCCTGCGGGACGGGCCTCCACGACCTCCGCGCCGACCTCCTCATTCGTCACCGCATACAGGCAGAACGGCGTGCTCCCAAGGCGCTGCGTGGCGGTGAAGCCGGGCGTGCTCACGCCGTCCCAAGTGAAACGGTAATTGATGTAATAGACTTGGTTCGGATCGGCGAATCCGCCGGACGAAGTGGTCGCATCGTCCTCGTTGAAAAAATCCGTGTTCACCGCGGGCTTGCCGTCGCCCGCAAAGGAAAGGTTCACCTGCCGGTTTTCGCCGGAGGCATTGCAGATATAGACGCGGAGATCATACGTCTTGCCGGGTGCGAGGGAGGCAGGATCGAGAACCACATACTGCTCGGAGTTGTCGGCTGCGCCCTCGTTGAAAATCATCCCGGAGAGCAGGTCGGACATCGCGCCGTCGGCCTTGATGCTCTCGGACTTGCCGCCGCCATTTGCGAGCGTGCCTGTCGCGGCGGTGAGCGTCACGCCATTCGCCGAGGAGGAATTGCCCGCGGCTGCCAGCGGGGCGAGCGACACGCCGTTCACGGTGCGCCCGGCGGCCTTCGTGCTGCCGGCGGCGATCCCGCTCGTGTACACTTTCGTGCGTTCGAGTCCCGCCTGCGCGTCGCTCCCTTCAGCCGGGATGGGGACGTAGAAAATGGTGCCGGCCCAGGAAGGGAGGGGGAATGCGGCAGCCATCAGGATTCCACAAAAGACAATGCGGGTTCTCATGAGTATGATCGGTTTGGGTTCGGGTGTGCTCATCGCAGGACGTGCCCCCTTTATTCTTCGCACGATCAGACTGCGCAGGCCGTATTTTTAATCGAATTAATTTCGCAGCCTGCGAAGCGCATTGCGCACGAATGCGGCGGGTGTGTGGCTGCCACCGTCGTAGCTGTCGTCCTTCGTGCCTCGCAGCGGATCATTGAGCGAGCCGGAGATTTGTCAGCAAATGGTATGTCCTCGCGCGCCGCCCTTTGCCGCGCAGCTTAGACGTGCCGCACGATTTCTGTCGCGGGGAAGCGCACCTTCGCGAGCTGCGCATGCTTGTCGTCCGCCGCGCGGTAGCCCGCGGCGCACGCGACGACGGTCGCGAACTCCGTGCCTTCGAGCCCGAGTATCCTGTCGTATTCCTCCGGCGAGATTCCCTCCATCGGGCATGTGTCCACGCCGAGCACCGCCGCACTCGTCATGAAATTTCCGAGCGCGATATAAAGCTGCCGCACGCCCCATTCGCGCAGCCAGCCCTGCTCCGCGGCCTTGCCTGCAAAGCCGGTCATCATGTCGCGATAGCCCTTCAGCGCATCCTTCGAGCCGCCGCGCGTGGCGACGATGCTGTCGAGAAAACGATCCACGTCATTTTCCCCGAGCGCCTTTCTCACCGCAAACACGACGTGATGCGAGCATTCCGCCGGCTGTGGCTGGTTCCACGAGACCGCGACGAGCTTCTGCTTCACCGCGGCGTCCGTGATCACGATGAATTTCCACGGCTGCAATCCGAACGACGACGGCGTGAGGACGAGCGACTGCTCCAGCGCGGCCCAAAGCTCCGGCGCGATCTTCCGCGCCGGGTCGAATTTTTTCACGGCGTAGCGCCAGTGGAGTTGGGCGAGGAGTGCGTCGGGATTCAGCGTGTTCACGCCGCGAGCTACTCGCAAATGGCGGAGTGCGACTAGCAAAATGCGCTGCAAGACCGGAGGTGAGTCCGATGCAACGGGCGCGCTGGAGCGCAGCATCCTGCGCGTGCGCTCCGGCTCAGCGTTTCGCAGCGATCTCTGCGCGCGCTGCCCGGATCACGTCTTTGAGCGAGATCTCTTCGCCGACGTTCTTCGCACTCTGCGCGGCGGCTTCCATGAATGCGTAAAGCTCCAGCGTTCCGTGCTTATCCGGTTGCCTGACACGCTGCGAAGAACAGACTCTTTGGAAGGCAGGAAGGCGGGAAAAATGTGCAGGAAACGATCCTTTTCTGCCTTCCTGCCTTCCAAATCTGCTTTGTGTCAAGCAACCGGATATGCAGGCAGCGTTCCATCCGGGCTCACGGGCAACTTGCCGTTGCGGAACATCTTCACGATCTCCGCATCCGAGCGCGCCCGCGTTACGACACCCGGTCCGTGCCCGCTACTTCGGGAGCGGCACCTGGCCGCTGCTCATCAGGTAGGCGATGAGGTGCTTCACGTTCTCCTCGCCAAGTGCGGTGAGCAGTCCTTCGGGCATGAAGCTCTGCGAGAGCTGCTGCATCTCGGCGATGTCGCTGCGCAGGAAGCTCACGCGTTCGGCGGGCGTCTGCACGGTGACGGTGCGGTCGTTCTGCTCGGGAATCACGCCGCTGAGCGTGCGTCCGTCCTTCAGCTTCACGATGGCGATGCGGTAGTCGGCGGGAACCACGGCGCTGGGGTCCACGATGTTTTCCAGGAGGTAATCGAGGTTGCGCCGGTCGCTGCCCGTAAGCTCCGGGGCGATGGCCGCACCGTCGCCGTACATCTTGTGGCACGCGGCGCAGACGGTGGTGAACAGCGCGCGGCCTTTGCTCGCGTCGCCTTGCGCGAGCGCGGCTGCGGTGAGCAGCGAGCGCCACTTTGCGATTTCCTGCTTCTTGGCTTCGGGAGTGTCGTGCAGTTCGCCCCACACTTTCGTGAGCTGTTTGTTCACCGCTTCGTCGCCGAGGCTGCGGATCTGGCGGGCGTGGATCGGCGTGATGTCCCCGCGCACGGTGGGATTTTTTTCCGCAAAGGTGAGGAGTTCCTTCGCCCATGCGGCGCGCGATGCGAGGGTCGTGACATTTGCCGCGCGCCATTCCTGGCTGCGGTCGGACCAGTTCGTGAGCAGTGATTTCGGCACATCGCCGTCCGAAAATTTCGCGAGCCCGAGCCGCGCGGCGGTGCCGAGCACCTTGTCGCTGATCATGCTGCGCGCGATCGCGAAATGTTCGGGCTTGGCATTGCGCATCAGCGAATCAAATGCGCTGAGTCGCGCGTTCGCGTCGCCGTGGCCGTCCTTGATGAGCGCGATGATTTCCTCCAACGCGCGTCCGCTGCCGAAGACGAGCGAAACATTGCGCACGATGTCCGGCTGCTGCGCGCCGAGGGCTTTCACGAAGTCATCCCAATGCGCCGGCTTCGCGACTTGGCGGAAACCTTTCAACGCCCCGCCCATCCCGCGCACGATGTCCTCGCGCGCGTCTGCGTTTCCGCTCTTGAGCGCGGCGGCGAGCAGCGCGTCCACAGGGGCGGGCGTCCTTTCGATTTCCTCGGTGAGCCGCCTCGTCACGAGCCGTCGCACAGTGGGAATCTTCGACGACATCGCGAGCGCGATCGCCTGATCGGGGTGCGCGGCGATCGCGGGCTCGATGCCATACCAAATCATAAGCGGCTGTTGCCGATCGTTCGCATCCTCCGCGTGCGCGGCGAGTGCAATGGCAAAGGGGAAGCGCGCATCGAGCGGCAGCCGCTGCATCGCGCTCGCCGTGTGAAGTCGCACAAGGCTGTCGCTGCTGTTGGCATCGGCGAGCTGCGGCAGCTTCGGCTCCAAGGGCTGCGCACCGCGGTCTGCGCGGACGCGCGCGATCATGCGTGGCCACCAGTTGTTGCCCGGATGCGCTGCCGCTTCCTTCGCGAGCGCAGTGTCGTCCATCTTCGAGAGATCAAATGTGCGCGCTGGCTGGTCCTTCCCGTAAACAATTTTGTAAATCCTCCCGCTCGTCCGGTGCACGCCGTCGCTGTCGTGACACTCACCCGCGTCGCTCCAATCAATCACAAACACGCTGCCATCCGGCCCCGTGCTGAGTTCGATCCCGCGGAACCATTTGTCTTTCGACTTCATGAAATCCGCACCGTGCTTCGCCACGAAGCCGTTGCCTTCGCGCTGGGGGATGTCCGTGTTGATGCGGTTCCCGTGCAGGTTGCACGTGAGAAGCCGGCCCGCGTATTCCTTCGGCCACGAACCGCCATTGTAGATCATGCAGCCCACGTGCGCGTGGCCGCCGCCGAGTTCGTCCGTCTTGCTGCTCATGCCCTTCTTGATATCGGCCCACTTTTCCTTGCCCTGATCGAAGTGATAGTGGTCCGCCGTCTGCGCGATGGTCTCATAGACGTGCGGGTTCAGGTGCGTGCCAAACATCCGGTCGTAATACGCGCCGGGGATGCCGTGGAATAGGTGCCCGATGACCGTGTTGATCCAAAACAGCTCGCCATTCGCATCCCAGTCGTGGCCCCACGAATTCGTGCCGCCATTCAACACGACCTCAAGTTTTCGCGTGCCGGGGTGATAGCGGAAAATGCCGCAGTTCATCCGCGTGCGATCCTTCCCCGCACTGCCGGGCGCGCCGATGGACGAGGTGTCCGAGATGCCGTGGCGTCCGTAGAGCCAGCCATCCGGCCCCCAGCGAAGGCCGTTCACGATGTTGTGGCCGACGGTCTTGAAATTAAACCCGTCGAGCAGCACCTCCGGAGCGCCATCGGGCTTGTCGTCGCCATTTTTGTCCGGGATGAAAATCAGATTCGGCGCGCATAGCGCATACACGCCGCCATTGCCGAGTTCGATGCTCGTGAGCCGCACGCCCTCATCCCAGAAAACCGTCCTCTTGTCGAAATGCCCGTCATTGTCCGTGTCCTCGAGGATCACGATGCGGTCGCGCAGACTCGTATCCCAGCGCGCGGGATTCTCGGCGTAAGTGTAGCACTCCGCGACCCACAGCCGCCCGCGCGCATCCCACGCCATCGCGATCGGCTGCTGCACATCGGGCTCCGCCGCGAAGACCTTGCAGGAAAATCCCGGCGGCAATTCCATCGTGCGCGCCACTTCCGCCGCAGGCATCGGGCCTCCGGGCGTTTTCTCGGTGTTGAAAATTGCGGGGAATTCCGCGTCCGCGTCGTGCATGCCGCAGCACAGCAAAAGGGACGACGCCACGAGTGGGGAAAGGAAGCTTCGATTCATAGACGGGAGATTAACGGGCCGGGATGGAAGATGTACGCGTCGCCGAGGACAAGCCCCGAAGGGTGAAGGCCGACATATCAAGACCCGATTTGTTAGGGCGCTCCGAACGCGTCACCGGAGCAGGAGGCGCTTCCAGAGTGGGGGGGGTGCCGGGCGAGTTCGTCACGCTTGACCGACCAGGCTTGGCTACCGGCGGTCGAGCACGGGGCGCACTTCGAGCACTTGGTGCAGGCGGAACATTTGTCGGCCTTTGGAACGCATTTGCCGGCACGCACGGCGGACGCACTGAGGCACGACATGACCATGACCAGTATGGCGACCTTCATGCGATGCGGCGTTGCTGCCACCCTTACACCGCCAAATGAAAATACCCGTGGATGTGCGGCACGCCGCGGAAATACCACACCATGTCCGGGCCTTCGATCTGCCAGGTGTCCCACACCTTGTCGCTGCCGATGTCGTAGGCGCCGCCGTAGCACGAGATGAACAGCTTCTCGACGAGCTTGTTGTCCTCGATGGATTTCATCGTCGCCGCCACGTC
>BJFP01000229.1 GCA_014189875.1 Verrucomicrobiota bacterium
ATCTTTGCACCGTGACGGTAGGCGAGGTTCACAAGGTGGCAGGTGATCACGGTGCGTGCGCCGATGGCGACGTCCGCGATCGGGCGCTTCCGCGAGCGCACGCAGTCGAGGAAGTTGTCCTTGTGGTTGCCCGAGTCCTCGAGCTTCACCTTCGCGGCGGCGAGGTATTCCTTTTCGACGAGGTCTAGCTGCTGGTTGAGCGAGGGATTGCTGCCTTCCTTGCTGTAGTTCGCGATTTCCTTGTCGCCGATTTTCAGGATGAAGCGCCCGCGGTTCACGAAGATGAATCCGTTCTCGCCGTGGAAGGTGACGCCGTTTTCCGAGATGTGCTCGACCTCTACGCCGCTTGCGTATTTCAGCTTCGCGCCCTTCTTCGCGTTCTTTTCGCTCGGCGGCGTGATCTCCACCGGGCCGCGCTCGTCTTCGCCGAGGCCCCACTGGCAGATGTCAAAATGATGCGCACCCCAGTCCGTCACCATGCCGCCGCCGTATTCCCAGTATTTGCGCCAGTTCGGGAAATGGTTGTGCACGCCGCGCGGCGAGAGTTCGCTGTGGTAGGGGCGCATCGGTGCGGGCCCGAGCCAGCGGTCCCAGTCGAGGCCGGGCTCCATTTTTTCCTCGGGGAGATCGCACGCGATGCCGGGGCCGCCGACGCCAACGGAGGCGTGGTAGATTTTGCCGACGATGTTGTTGCGCGCGAGTTCGCACGCGATGCGGAACTCCCGCGAGCTGCGCTGCTGCGAGCCGGTCTGGAAGACGCGGTTCGTTTCGCGGATCGTCTGCACGAGCGTTTTCGCCTCGTGGATGGTTTCGGTCATCGGCTTCTCGGAGTAGATGTCCTTGCCGGCCTTTGCGGCGGCGATGTCAATGATCGCGTGCCAGTGGTCGGGTGTGGCGACGCACACGAGGTCAATGTCCTTGCGCGCGATCAAGTCCTCGAAATTCGTGAACGACGCGCAGCCTTTGTAGTCGGTGCCCGTCGCCTTCGAGTAGTGGGCCTCGGCGGTCTTCTTCGCATTTTCGCGGCGTGTGGTGTCCACATCGCACACGGCGACGACCTGCGTGCGGGCATTACCCAGCCACTGGCCGAGGTGGTCGGAGTTCATCTTGCCGTTGCCGATGAGGCCGATGGAAAGCTTGTCGTTGGGCTTCACGTCCGCAGCCCAGATGCGGCTGGGGAGGAACATGGGCGCGACGCCTGCGACGAGCGTGGTGCGGAGGAAGGAACGGCGGCTTGTGCGTGGGAGGTTCATGGTGTGTGGAGTGGGCGAGTGTAGTATCCGCGCAGCGCGGCGGCCTTGGCAAAAAAAGAAATCAGGGGTGTTTGCTGGAGGGGGCGAATGACGAATGATGAATCGTCCGGACGGTGCCGATTTTTACGGCCGAAAAAACGCCCTACGTTGCGAGGGAGCCGCAGGTGCTGCGCTCGATGAGACGCACGCCCACGGTGATTTTTCCGGCATCCGCCGGGATGCCTTCGCGGATCTGCCGGTCCGCCTCGCGTACTGCGGCGGATGCGATCTCGTCCACCGGCAGGGCGACGGTGGTGATCGGCACGGAGGAATCAACCGGGCCGGTGTGGTCCGCAAACGTGATGACGCTTAGGTGACCGGGCACCCACATGCCGTGGGCGTGCGCGGCGGCGATGACTCCCCCGGCGGCGCTCTCCGCGAGACAGAGCAGGGCGGTGGGCTTTGACGGCCGCGCCCGCATGTGCTCGATAGCGACGACGCCGGACTCGAAATTCAAATCTCCCGAGAAAACATCATCCGGATTGATCGTGAGCCCGAGCTGCGCGGCCGCATTGCCGATGGCGACGCTCATTTCCGCAAGGCGCGGATCGTGGCTGCCAAATGGGCCGCCGACGATTCCCACATGGCGGTGCCCGTGCTGGACGAAACGCACGAGCGCGAGCCGGGCTGCGGCGTGGTAGTCGGGCACGATGCTCGTGACGCCCGGCATCGTGTGTGTGTGGCCGAGTATGAGGGTGGGAAGGTGGCGTTCGCGGACGACGCGGCAGATGGACTCATTCCCTGCGCCGACGCAGAGGACTTTCGACGCTGTGCCGTGATGCAGCGGGCCCGGCAGGGCGGAGGCTGCGGAGTAGTCGCACATCTCGTCGTAGAGAATCACGGAAATGCTCGAAGGCTGCCGCGGGATGTGGGCCATGAGCGATGCGGTCAGCCGCGCGACGAACGGATTCGCGATTCCGCCGGGGATGCGGTCGGAGACGAGCAGGCAGGTCTCGCCGAGTTCGGGGTAGATGCGGACGAAGGCGCGCAGATCATTCGGCACGTAGCCGAGATCCTTGCATGCCTTGAAGACGCGCTCGCGTGTCTTCGGGCTCACACGGATGCCGTAGTCGCGATCATTCAGCAGCGAGGAGATCGCGCCCTGCGAGACGCCGGAGACACGCGCCACCATGGCCATCGTGACTGCCTTGCCAGCCGCCTCGCAACGAGGAGCGGAGCCTCCATTTTTCGGTTCTTCGCCTCCATTGCCATTTGTGAATCCCTCCGTCAGCACGCTCATGTTACGTTTTTAATTCCCGCCCGCCTCTTTTCCAAGCTGAAAAAAATCAAGATTACATCATTGCCACCTCAATCCGCCGTCCGCAGCCGCGCCGCCGCCCTCATTCCTCCGGCAGCACGAGCTTCACGAGGCGCGCGACGCCGTCGCGGGCGAAGTCGCTCGCGGGATACATTTTTTGCGCCTTCAGAAAATGCGCGAGGCTGGAGCCGACCTGCTCGCGCTTTTCGAGTTCCTCGGCGGTGTGGATCATCTTCACAAAGTCGCTCGCCCGTGTCGTCATGTCCGCACGCTGCTGGTTGAGCTTCCCGTCGTCGGGGAAATCCCCGTACGCGCGCTCCAGGCTCTCCCACGCACCGGCTTGGTTGCCCGTGCGCGACATCTCCTCGGCGCGCATCAGCGAAGCCTCGATCGTCTCGATGTTTTTCATCACTTTCTCGAGCGTCTGCTTGCGCTCGGGGTTCACCGCGACGGCGGCGATGAAGCGCACCTTGTCATTCCAGATCCCGCGGTAGTCGCGCTTGCCGACGAGGCTGTCGAACTCCCGCAGCGCGTCCTGAAGCACGTCGGTCTGCTTGAAGATCTTCTCCGTCGCCTCCTTGAATTCCGGATTGTTCGGCCACACCTCCGCGGCGTCAACGAGCGCCTTTTCCATCGTCACCTTGTCGTCGCGGGACAGCGCGTCGCGCGCCTTCGCCAGCAGCATCCGTGACTGGATGCGCGCGGCCTCGATGGCCTGCGTGGGCTTCGAGTCGTCGAAGTCGTTCGCGACTTTTTTCAAGTCCTTCACGAGCCCCTCCGCGCGCCCGTAGTCGCGCACATCGAGCGCCGAGATGAGCTGGTAGCTCTTCTGCGCAAATTCGAGGCACTTCCTTTTCTTGTCGCGCTGCACGAGGCGCACCTCGGGCATGTATTCGCCCGTCACGAAGACCTCCTGCATGCGCATGGTCGCACCCTGCATCTCATTTTTCACGAGGAGGAAATCAAACGCCTTCACGCCCTCGCGCACGTCGCGCATCATCTCATTCGCCATCGAGTCAATCACGCTCACCGTCGGCGGCATGCCGCTGCTCTTGGCAAAAAGATCCGTCGCGTCCTTGCCGAGGTTCAGCTTCGTGTCGCCATCCGTGAAGAGCGCGCGGTAGAAGCGCGTGGCCATGATCACATGCTGGAAGCGGCGCTGGAGGAAAAATTGCACCATCATCGCCTGGAATTCGACCTTCGCCTGGATCTCCGAGAGCTCCTTTTTCACCTGGTTCGCCTTGATCGCCGCGAGATTCTCCGCGAGCCGGCGCGAGTAGCCGGCGGTCTGCACATCGGAGCGGCTGGCGGGATTCACGCCTGCGCCGCCGCCGTTCTTCTGGTTGCCACCATTTCTTCCGGACGGCTGCGTACCTTTGGAAAACGTGTCCCCCGTGCTCACCGCGCCGATGTTCCATTCGAGTTTCCGCGAGGCCTCCTCGAGCGAGTCGTTGGCATTCGCGAGACGAGAGACGTTCCGCTGCGCCTGCCAGACTGAGTACACCGAGGCGCCGAGCGTGTCGCAGTGGTTCGCGTCAATGTCGTAGCGTCCGGCGTATGGCAGCAGCCGGAACGCGGCATCAATATTCTGCACCGTCGCATTGCCCGGCTGGAGCAGGACGAGGATGCGGTCAATGATCTGCCGGTAAGCCGCCTCGTCGCCCGTCGTCGCCTCGGGGGCGTTCAGGAATTTCTCGAAGCGCGCCTGGAATATCCGGTTGTTCGAGATGTTCCAGTTCTTGCCGTTGAAAGTCATCACCTCCGAGCCGGGATCGAGCACGGGGATCTCCTGGCCGAATGGCGAACCGACCGCCTTCGGTTTCGCCGCGCCGCCGCCGGCAGCCGGTGCAGGTGCGGGGGCACCGGCGGGCGCGGGAACATCCGGCACCTGCGCAGATGCGGTGCAGAGGCCGAGTGCTGAGAGGGCGAGAATTCGAAGTGAAGCGTGGGAGGCCATAGGAAGATTCGGCAAAACATAGCCATCCTTGTGCCGTGATGCAACGGCGGCGGAGATGACAGCTTTGTTCGGTCAGATTGCGCGGACGGCGCGGGTTTCCCCAGCGCCTCAGACCTTCTTCAGCTCGATCGCCTTCAGCACGCCCTTGTCGCCGACCTTCACGCGGATGCGCAGCCGCTGGCCTTTCTGCACATTCACATCACGCAGCTCGGCCGGGATCACCACGCTCACCGGCTCGCCGTTCACCTCGATGGTAAAAAGCCGCGCGCTCTTGGAATAGCGGAGCTGCTCGCCGACCACGCCTTCGAGCTTGTATTCGTTCAAGTGCAGCGAATTCGCGTTCTGCAAATAGTCCGCGACCGGAAACGCCTCCAGCTTGCTGAACGGATCCGCGAACCGGCCCTTCATCGCCCACAGCCCCGCGATTACCGCGACAACGACGACAGCCGCGATGGCGAACCACGCGGGATTGACGGATGAACTTGCTCTGCGAGCCATCCGACGACGCTAGGAAACGGTGCCTGCGTTGGCAAAGGCTTTCGCAAAACCACGGTGGCGCACGTGGGTTGAAACCACAAATGGACACGAAGACACACGAATGGGACTTCGGAATGGCGGGCGATGTCACGCGGGGGCATTGCCGCTTCATTCGTGTCTCTTCGTGTCCATTCGTGGTTCAAGTTGAACTGTCGTCTGCAAACGAGTCTTGAGTTTCATCCCTCCGCCGCGGGAATGTCGCCGCTTGTCCGACGCATCCACACCCGACTCCGCCGCGCCCGTGGCCGTCACCTTTGCACGTCCCGAGGAGAGCGGCCCGTTCCGCCGCGGGCTCGACGGCGTGCGGAAGGGGAAATGCGGCGCACTCCCCGCATGGCGCGGGCGCATCGGGAAAATCTCCGTGCTCGTGATTCACACCGGCATCGGGCCTGTGTCCGCGCAGCGCGCGATCCGCGAACTGCTCGCGCATGGAAAACCGCGCCGGGTGATCTGCGCCGGATTCGCCGGCGGGCTCGATCCCGCGCTGCGCGTCGGCGACACGCTCACCGCGGATTTTCCCGGCGCGCCGATCCTCTCGTGCGCGCTGCCGATCGAGACGCCCGCGGAAAAAATCGCCGCCTTCCGCGTGACCGGCGCGCGCCTCGTGGACATGGAGAGCGCCACGCTCGCCGAAGCGTGCGCGCTCGCAAATGTGCCGCTCACCGCCGTGCGCGCCGTGAGCGACTCCGCCGATCAATTTCTCCCCGTGCCGTTCGACGCATGGTTCGACACGCAGCGCCAGTGCGCGCGTCCCGTCGCGCTCGTGCTGCACCTGCTCCGCCACCCGTCGCACATCGCGCCATTCGTGCGCTTCCTCTCGCGGCTGCCCCGTGTTGCGAAGGCGCTCGCCGCAGCCGTGGAGGCCGCGGTGCGGAATGAGGAATGACGGACTGAATCATCCGCCGGGATTTCACGCTCGCTTTCGTCATTCGTCATTCGTCATTCGTCATGCCGCATGGCGCTCCTGCTCTACCGTCTGCTTTTTCCCGTCGCGTTTCTCCTCGCGCTGCCATTTTACGCGCTGCGCCTCGTGCGCCGCGAGCGCGGCCGTGCCTCGCAGGAGAAACCGCCCGGCTACGGCATCGGTCTCGGCCAGCGCTTCGGTCGCTACACGGAGGAAATCCGCGCACGTCTCGCGGGGCAGCCGGCACCGATCTGGATTTGTTCGATCAGCGTCGGCGAGGCGCTCGTCGCGCTGAAAATCGCGCGTGCCATCCGCGCCCGCGATCCGCAGGCGCGCGTCGTTCTTTCGGTGACGACGAGCACCGGTTACGAGCTGTTGCTTCGCGAGGCTGCCGCGCTCGGCTGGCTCGTTCCGCTCTACAATCCGATTGATTTCACATTCGCCGCACGCGCCGCCATCGCCGCGATCCGTCCGCGCGTGCTCGTGCTCACCGAGGGCGGCATCTGGCCGAACCTTCTCCGCGCCGCGCGCGCCGCGGGCATCCGCATCGTCCTCGCCGCCGCGCGCCTCTCGCCGCGCAGCGAACGTCGCTGGCGGCGCTACCCCGGAATCGCGCGCAGCGTGTGGGGGCTCTTCGATCTCGTCTGTGTGCCGGAAGCGGATGACGTTGCACGCCTCGGGGGAATCGGCGTCGCGCGGGATCGCATCCGGCACACGGGCAGCGTGAAATTTGACAACGCGGCGAAGGACACGCCATCGCGCGAGGCGGAATTCCGCGCGCTCGTGCAGCCGCTGGGATTTTCCGGGCCGCTCATCGTCGGCGGCAGCACCTGGGCGCCGGAGGAGATCGCACTCGCTGATGCGATGAAAAAACTGCGCGCGGAATTTCCGACGCTGCGCCTCATCCTTGTCCCACGCCACGTCGAGCACGCCGCCGCCATCGCGGATGAACTTTCCCGCGCCGGCCTCCGCGTCGCTTTGCGCAGCAAATTGACGTCGAGCAGCAAACTTCCATCCGGCGACAACGCCGACGTGCTGCTCGTGGACACGACCGGCGAACTCCGCGACTGGTACGCGCTCGCCACGGTCGTCTTCGTCGGCAAGAGCCTGCCCGGCATTTCCGAGACCGGCGGGCAAAATGCCGGCGAACCCGCCGCGCTCGGCCTGCCCGTGATCTTCGGCCCGCACATGGAAAATTTCGCGCCGCTCGTGACCCACCTTTTGCGCGACGATGCCGCCGTGCAGATCGCCTCCGCCGCGGATCTCGCAGGCGCGCTCCGCACGCTGCTTGCCGATGCGGAAAAGCGCACGGCCATCGGCACCCGCGCGCGTGCCGCGCTGGTGCCGCATCAGGGTGCCACGGC
>BJFP01000230.1 GCA_014189875.1 Verrucomicrobiota bacterium
AGCAGCCCCGGCGGCGGCCGCGAAGGACAAAGCCGGTGCCAGCGAAACAGTCCTACCTCCGATTCGGAACGGCCGGATTCCTCAATTCCGCTTTTGCGATGCCTGTCACAATGTTTGTCCGCAGTGCCATCACTTGAGCGTCGCGGGCACCGAGATCTTCGGGTTCGCCTTGAGCGCTGCCAGGCTGGTCGGCGACACGGCGGCAAGGCTACCCAAGGCGATCGAACCTGTGGCCTTCGCCAGTGCGGCGGCCGCATCGGCGGATAGCTCCTTGATTCCGCCAAGGCCGAGTTCGCCCTCGTGGCCGGCGAGTGCGGCTGCCGCTCCTGTGGAGAGCGACGTCAGACCCGAAAGATCGAGCTTGCCCTTCTGGCGGGCGAGCGCCCGGGCGACGTTGTCGGAGACGGTCGTCAGCTTGGGAAACCGCAGGCCGCGCACATTTTCCACCGAGGCGAGTTTCTCGGCCAGAGGAACCGACGTCAGGCTGGTCAGCCCGGAAAAGAAACCGTGCCGGTTCCAGGTGTCGCTTTTGGCGAAGACGGCGGCGGCCTCGTCGGAGAGCGTCGTGACAGTATCGAGTTCTTGATGAGGGTTGGACCGCTGGAGGAGCGCGGCGGCGAACTCGGGCGTGGCGATCTTTTTGAGACTCCAGAGCTGCCAGGGCGCCGATTTGCTGGCCATTGCCCGCTCGACTTCCGGTGGAACCTCCTCCAGCCCGTTCAAGGCGAGAATGTGCGTGTTAACCTTAGAGAGAGCCGCTGCGACCTCGACCGGCATGGCTTTCACCTCGGGCAAAATTATCTGTCCCATCCGGTACTTGCCGAGTGCGGTCGCCGCCTCGGCTGTGAGATTCGAAAGCCTCGCGAAGGCCACGATGCCCCAAGTGCGGGCAAGCGCATCAGCCACGTCATCGGGCAGCGTTTCGATACCGATCACGAGCCAATGGTTTTTCTTTGCCGTCGGCGGCCCGAGTGCTTCTGCCATCTCTTTCGACAGCGACTTCAAGGATTCGATTCGGACAAATAGGAACCCATCCGGCTTATCCTGGCCCTGCCGTCCGAATTTTCGCGCCAGCGGCAGGGACGAGAGGCTCGTCAGCGCGGGGAGATGGATCGGCCCGGCGTGCTCGGCGAGTGCCCGGGCCACGTCGGCGGGCAGTTCGACACACCCCAGCTTGATCATGCCGGTGTGGGGGGCGAGGGCGGCAGCGGCATCCGGCGTCAGCGTCGTGACGGCCGACAGGGTAAGTTGGCCCTTGTGGCTCGCCAGCCCGCGAGCCACGTCTGCCGAAAGTTCGGTCAACTTGGGGAACTGCAGGTCGCCGTTGTGCGGGGCGAGGGCCGCGGCCGCTTCCGGCGACAACCGTTCGAGAGCCGACAGATTGATGATTGGGCCCCCATGACGGGCGAGCACAGCGGCCGCGGCCGCAGGCAGTTCGGTGATCTTATTCAAATAGATCCCGCGAGCCGGACTCTCCTTGGTGACAATCTGTTCCGCCTGCTCCACGGTGAGCGACTCAATCCGGCCCGGGGCGATGTTGGCGGGCTGCCCGGCCGTTGCGGACACCACCGCGGCGCCAACAAGAACGGCGAGACAGAGGATGAAAGGCACGTGACGCATGAAAGGTTTCCCGGGTTGGAAATTGCCAGCCGGGGTACATGAGCGACCGCGCGGCATTGAGGATGGATGATGCAGGCTCCCGGTGCGCTCCCGGAAGGCGGAGTTCCAAGGCTGAAGCTCTGAAGTGGAGGAATTCATGCGCTTAAAGCTTGTTTGCAAGGATGATGATGCGAATCGCTTCTCCATGCGGTTTTGGGGCGTTTTTCCACTTATGCCGTCGGCCGGTCACTTGGTCGAGTATCACTGCTCTTTCTTGCTTTCCTTCACCTTGGCCCGCCATTCCCAAGGCCGCACCGGATCTTTGTCAGCCCACAGGCCACGCTTTGCTTCGCGAGCTTCACGCTCCGCCTTCAGCCACGCCTCAGTCTGGGGATCAACCTTCTTGACGTCCGTCGGTTTCCGATGCTTGTCCTCCAGTTCAGCCTCCACCACCCAGGCCAACCCCTCGGAGATCATCATATTAGCCAGGGACTCCCCTTTCTCTGTCCTAAAAAAGAGCGCGTTCCCCTCCTTGTATGCGCGCGGCGTGGGACCGTTCAGTATGATTGCCTTGCCTTCAATAAGCTCTTTGAGCCGTTCGTGCGCCTGCTTGCCAAAGGGCTGGTCAAGGGCCGGGGCCGCAATCCCTCGGATACCATAGACCGGCCCTTTCCACACTTTTCCCTTGGAATCGGTTTCATCCGCCAGCTTCAATGTGTCTCCGTCGAGCACTTTCTCGACTTTTCCTGGCGATGGGCTGGCGTGGACCCAAGGGCAACAAATGAGGGCGGCAATGAAGATAGAGAAGGCAAAAGCGGTGCTTCGCATGGGAAATCCTAGGTTAACGCGGTCTGGAGTGATGGAGTGATGGAATCAAGCTACGCCAGAATCTCGGAGAGCGGGCCGGCGGTGTCGATGTCCTTGAGTTCGCGGTCCGGTTCGCCGAACGACTTGCGTTTGTCGCCCACGGCGTGCAACAGCGACAGGTAGAAGTTCCCGAGCGTCCGGTGGCCCGGTTTGTTGTAACCGGGGAATTCCAGGTAGCGGCCGGCGGTCTTCAACTTGCCGTTCAAGTTACCGATGAGCACCATCGGCCACTCGGTCCCTTGTCCGTGGTGCGTCTCGGCGGAATCGCTCAGATAGACGATCAACGTGTTGTCGAGCATCGTGCCGTTGCCTTCACGGACGGCGTCCAGCCGACGTGCCAGATCGGCCACCCGCTCCGCATGATACTTGCGGATAGGAACTGAGAGCTTGTCCGGGAAGTTCTGGTGGCCGATTTCATGCCCATCCACATTAACGCCGAGTTCCTTCCAGGTCTTGTATCCGTGGGGGCCGCACGACGCGTCGAGGACGACTACGTTGGTGAGCCCCGACACCAGGGCCGAAGCGGCAATGGCACACTGCGCTTCGAACCGGTCGGTCTGGAGCGTGCTGTTGAACTTGTCGAGAGCTGGCAGGTTGGCCTTCAGGCGATCCTTGATAGCCGCCATCTTGTCCTGACGCGTGCGCATCTGCTCGAAGGTTTCAAGATAGGCGTCGAGCTTGTCGCGATCCATCGCCGGCAATTCGGCGCGGACGCGGCGGACATCGGACTGGATCCAGTCCAGCAGATTGTTCCGCGCATGGTAAACCTTGGCCATGTTTCCCTCGGCGACGCTTCCGAAAAGCGATTGAAACGCGATATCGGGCTGACAGAGGATAGGCAAAGGCCGCTTGGGGGCGCTCGCCGACACTGTGTTGGCAAATACCAAGCCCGGAGAGGCGTGAATTCCCAAGCCGACGACCGGAATAATGCCGGGCAGCGAACCGGCCAATGCATGATCGACCGTTTGGGCGAACGGAGTGGACCGCGTGGAATTGGGGTCCCTTTCGGCGTTGTAGCAGCCTAGCGCGCCGTAACCCGCTCCATGATTCGGCGCGGCATTCTTGCACGACAAGCCCAGCAGGATCGTCATTCGGTTCTTGAAAGGGGTGAGCGGTGCGATCGGCTCCGGAATCTCCAACTCGGACAAAGGCCGATTGACCACGCTGGTGATGCCACCACGGGGCGTTTCCACGCCTTTGGGCTGAATGTGGCCACGAAGAAGCCCATTGGCCTCGAAAACGAAGACGATGCGTGGCGGCGGCGCCTCGCCCCGGGCTTCGGCCGCCAAGGCATTCAGGAATGGCTGGAGCACCACGGCCCCGGCGCCCAAGGTGATTCCCTTGAGGCACGAGCGACGGGTGATGAGGTTCGGATTCAGAATATTCATGGGCAGGTAGGGCGTGTTCATCATTGCAGTCTAGCATTCGCCCCCGGTTTTGTTAGGGATTTTTGCAGGAATTTGCTTTCGCGCCCGCCGCATCGAAAACGGCGAGAGCGGGGATCGGTGCCGGGGAGTGAGGGGGTATGGCGCGGACATAGAAATCCACGCCATCTACGATCAGCATGCCCGTGTACCGGTTGGAGAACTGCTCCAGTTGAAGCGCTGTGCCGATGTCGCTCAACTACTCCTTCATTACCGCCTGCACCTCCGCCGGCGACAACGCCGTGCGGTAGATGCGGAAATCGCTCAACAGGCCGTGGAATTCACGCGCGTTAGGCAGATAGTTAAACGGCAGACAGAATGGCTGGCTCAGGTTGGGCGCAAAACTCCCCAGCCCCTTGCCGCTGGCCTGCTCCACGCCGTTGACGTAACAACAGTCTTTTTCAGTGTCGCACACGATCGTTACATGTTGCCACTGGCCGGCATCCAGGCGCACCGATCCCGGCCCGCTACTTTTCTTCCCGTCTGCATAAAGGAATGTGTACCGGTTGGTCTTGTATTCCTGTTGCATCATCATCCCGAAAACACCGTCGGCGCCCGCGCTAAAGTTGCCAAAGATGTTCACCACAGCGCCCTGGGCCGTCGCCGGGTTGACCCAGAAGGCGATCGAGAACGGCACGGCCAAACCCTCCAAGTATGTCTCGCACTTCACAAAACTCCCGGCGAATTTCGGCGCGACGCGTCCCGCCTCGTTCGTCCAGATCGCGCCATCCATCAAAGCGCCACCGAACTTGTTCCCCGACGAGTCCGCCGCAACGAATCCGTCTCCTTCGTTCAGCTTCCACCACGCGAACAGCGGCGCGTATCGAAACGTCTTTCGGGTTTCGGCAAGGAGGTTGGGCTTTTTCGCCCGGTCGCGGATGTTCTTCACTGTGACGGAATATTCGCCAAGCTTGGGGAGCGGCGACGTGGTCAGGGTCACCATCGTTCGGTCCGCGCTCAGCGAAGCCGACGCCACCTTGATTCCCGGCTCGATCGTATAGTTCGCAGCCACCTCCGCCTCTTCCTGCCGCACTGGTTCGTTAAAGGCGACAACGACGCCACGTCCGGGCCGGTCTGGAGCGGTCACGGCGACAACGGTCGGCGCGGTTGTATCCACGGTCGTCGCCGAAATGACGCGGCTCGCGATCTCCGTTTCCCCATTCCCGGTCTTGGCTCGCAAAGTCGCCGGATAGGTTCCGGCCTTTTCGTAGGTGTGAGTTGCCGTCATGTCTTTGGCCGTGCGGCCGTCGCCGAAATCCCATTCGTACGAAACGATCCTGCCTGCGTCGCTCGTGACCCGTGTCGCGTCGAAACGAACCGACAACGGCGCTTCGCCGCTGGGGGGATCGGCTTCAAAAGCCAGCGGATCATGATACGGGGCCGCCACCGCCACGTCGGCCCGCCGCGCGGCCGGGGTCACCCGCAGCTTCACAAGCTTGCCGCCGCGAACCGTTCCTTCGACGGTCGTATCATAAGGCGCCTGCAGCGTGAACTCGGTGTCCCAAGTTTGCGGCCACCCCTGGAGGAGCAGAAGCTTCTTTCCTTCAGGCTGCAACAGTGTCCATCGGTCCGTGCAGAAGGGCGAAGCTGGCAGCCCCTCCTTGTTGTACAGGTTGCCACGGTAACCATAGGCATAGCGTACGGCCACCGGGTTGGGCACGTTGGTGTTGGAGACCACAACCGTGTCCGCCGCCAGTCCTGAGTTGGTCGCAGGATCAACGACCGCGTCGGCCCATACCCACTTCTGGTCGTCGCCGGCAATGGCGAACCGGCCCGGCGTGGCGTTCTTGACCTCCACGGTCGGCTCGCGACCGGACTTCCGTCCGACCATCAGCCCGCTGCCTGCATGGTCGAAGAAGATACGGATCTTGTTCCCTTCGATCTTCAGCGCCTTGTAGATCGGGCCGCTGACCACCAGGTTTGTCCGGCCGTATTCGTTGCGCAAGGCCCACAGGGCCAGACGCTCGCCGATGTCAAACTTGTTATAGGGGTGGAGGCCGCCGTGACCGATGTCGTAAGTGGACGCCATGCCCGTGTTGGGGATTTGCATTTGCAGGCTCCGCATCTGCGCAATCTGGAGTCCGGCCTGGCTCCGTTCACCCGTGCCGGCCGGATTGGCGGTGTCCGCCCCGGGGGGGAGTTGCACGAAGTAGAAGGGGAATTCGCCCCATGGCACGCCGGAACCCGGCGCAGGCGGCTGATTCCAGACCTTGCGCCAGCCCTTGATCAATGCCCGCATCTTGTAGTCGTAGAGTCTGCCGGTATGGGCGTTCGCTTCGCCCTGATACCAGATCGCGCCTTTGATGCCGAAGGGAACCACGGGTTTGATCATGCTGTTGTAGAAGTCACTGGTATGCTCTTTCCCATTCTTCGAAGCCGGCAAATCTGCCACCGCTGATTCGAGCGCATAGCCCTCGGCTGGAATCCACATTTCGATCGGCGAACCGCCGATGCTGGTGTCAAGCAGGCCGATTGGCACGCCCGTCTCCTTCTGAATGCGGCGCGCAAAGTAGAAACCCGTGCCGTTGAAGTTGCCGGCGTTGGCGGGAGTACAGGGCTCCCACTGAGGCTTCTCGGCAACTGTAGGACGGCCCCGCTGCCAAGGCCCCACCACCCTGATGCGTCGCAACGTGGGGTAGTCGGCTGTGGGGATGTCCGCCTTGGAGTCGCAGTCCTTCAGCGGGAGTTCCATGTTCGACTGCCCGCCGCACAGCCAGACATCGCCGACGAGCACGTCCTTGACGGTAATCGTATTTTTGCCGCTGACCACGAGGTCCTGGCCGGTGGCGTTGAGTTTCTGGGCAGGCAGGCGGACGGACCAGTTGCTGCGGGCGTCGGCCTCGGTCACGGCCTGGGCGACGCCCAGTTTGACCGTCACCTTTTCGCCCGGCTCTGCCGTGCCCCAGACCGGCAGGGCCATGTCGCGCTGTAGCACGGCGTGATCGGTGAATATTTTCGACAGCGTCACGTCGGCCCGGGCCGACATGCCCGACCCCAGACTCATAACCAAGACACCCGCAAACACGAACTGCTTCATTTTGATCTCCTTCTTGCCACGCTGCATCCATATCCAGAAGCGCAGGAACTTGCTTTCGCGCCCCGCGCACCGGAAACGGTCAGAACACGGACGGGCGTCAGGGAGTGTGGAGGGATGAGTCATGGATGATTTGGACTTTGTTCAGGGGGGGAGCCCGGTGAATCAATCTTCCGGGTGGGATTGCGTTAGAAGAAATCTGCTTTCGCGCCCGCCGCACCGGAAACAGTCAGAACTGGGAAGGGAGCCGGGAAGAGAGGGGGTATCTTCATCTAGTCACCTATCTTGAGTCAGACAGGGGGCTGTGTGGTGCAAGAAGCGGATCACCTCTCCTTGTCTTGGTACACCTCCAGCT
>BJFP01000231.1 GCA_014189875.1 Verrucomicrobiota bacterium
GCGCGGCCTTCGAGGCGCCGATGAACGAGTAGTGTGGGATCGCGCGCAGCGAACCGAGGCTGGAAAGCCCGATGAGCACGCCGCCATCAGTCATCAACGGCACGGCCTGCTGCGCGAGTGTGTTCAGCGCGAGGGCGTTCGTCTCCATGCAGCGGCGCCAGTGCTTGAGCGTCAGTTCCATCGCGGGCTTCAGCACGCCGATGGCCGCATTGCTCACGACAATGTCCACGCGGTCGAACTGCTTCCGAAATTCCACAAACGCCTCCGCGAGGCTCGTCGGATCGCTCACATCCGCCTGCACCGCCATCGCGCGGCGGCCCATGTCGCGGATCGTTTTGCAGACGGCCTCCGCCTCCTCGTGGCTGTTGAAATATGCGATCGCGACATCACAGCCGGCACGGGCGAGCTTGAGCGCAGTCGCGCGCCCGATGCCGCGCGCACCGCCGGTGATGAATGCAATTTTGCCGGAAAGAGTTTCGGTCATTTTTCGGAAAAGGGCGCGGAGTGTGTGGGCGCGGCGGGGAAAAATCAACAGGCACGTGGGGAAATGCGGAATGCGGAGGGGCGCAGCATCCGCAGCCGCCGACGGGAGGAGGCGGGCGCGCTTTTGCTCACGGATGCGCCGATGCGGAGCGAGCCGCGAAACACGCGGACGGCCGCGACATTCGTAGCCGCGCTTGTGAAAACGCGGGCACTCTTGGATTTCGCGCGGGAAGATCAGCCCGCGCTTTCACAAGCGCGGCTACGGGGAACTGCCCGCCTCGTTCCCCCGGCGGCTACAGTTTTGGGAAGAGCCTTCCGGTGCGGGCGATGTGCTCGCGGTATTTTTCGCCGTGGACGGTGAGCAGGTAGGCTTCCTCGTCGGCGGCTTTCAGCCAGACGCAGATGAGGTGGAATGCGAGCAGGACGCCGGAGCACACGGTCGGCAGCAGAAGCGCAGATCCGGCGAGCATGAGCACTTGCAGCGCGTAGATCGGATGCCGCACGCGTGCGAACGGCCCGACGGTCACGAGCGCGTTTTTCTCCTGCTCATTCACGCCGATGCGCCATGCGCTGCCCATGATCGCGTAGCACCAGAGCGTGCCCGCATAGCCGGCGGCGACGAAGACGATGCCTGCGGACATCACGGCGGCGTGCATCATGCGCGGGCACAGCCGAACGAAGGCCCACGCATCTTTTCCCATGGCCACATTTTCTCCGCCGATGAAAAACGGCTGCCCGATCCACACGGCGATCACCAGCAGCCAGCCGACCCACAGCACGCGCTCCTTGGCCGTTTGCGGCGTCATGTTGGGGGAGCGCCCGATCTGCTTTCGCACGCGGCGCGCATTCACGAAGACGCCGGCCCAGTAGATCAGCCCGGAACCCGCGACGACTACCTTGCGCAGCAGCAGCGGATCAAACCCCATGCCGGTTTCCGTGCCGCGCGCGGATGAGCCGCTGGAGCTCGATGACCCAGTGGCGTTTCACGCTTTTCCACACGTCAGCGCCGAATTCGATGCCTTCCATTTTGCCGGGGATTTCCTTCGGGGCGACAGGTTGCAGGCTGGGCGCGTAATTGTTGATCCACGCAAGCGCGGGCGGGTTCGAGAGCATGCGATCGAGATCGGGCGTATGGCCGTGCGTAAGAAAGCCGCCGGTGGGGAGCTTGACGTTGCGCACCCTCGCGCTGCCGGTGGCGCGGTAGTGGTTCATGGAGCCCCAGCCGAGCATGTCGCCGCCGAGCACGTCGAGGCCGACGTAAAACCCCGTGAACTCCCCGACTGAATCCGGCACGGAGCGCAGCGAGAACATCATGTCCCACTGGTTCGGGAGCACGCGCGTGGCGCCGCCGCCGCCAAGCGCCGCGATGTAGGAGACCTTCAGTCCGACGACCGGGTGCTTTTTACCCGTGAGCGGATCGGTGATTTCCGTGCGATCCTCCGGCCTCCAGCGGATCGGACTCCACACGGAAAGATGATCGGCAGTCTGCCCGGCGAGAAGCTGGAGCGCCTTCACCGCCTGGAAGGATCCCTGGCTGTGCCCGATGATCATCGGCCTCATGCCCTCACGCTCGTAGTACCACGCCACGATGCCGGCGATCATCTCGGCGTCTTCGTAGCAACTGATCGTGCGGTTTCCGCCGCCCGGATGCCGCATCGCCTGCTCGGGGTAGCCGAGGCCGTTGAGGAATCTCGAAAACGATTCGAGCCGCTTAATCACCGTCGCGATGCCGCCGTGGATGGTGATGATGTGCGGCGCGGGCGCACCGGCGAGCGTGTGGCGCACATCGGCGTCGGTCACACGCTCCGGGTTCAGCGCGAGGATGCGGCTCTCCTGCGCGCCCGAGAGCGACCACGAGCGCAGGCCGTGCGAGGAGTCGAGCTGCGCGACCCGCCCGGTCTCGGCGGGGACGAGATCGATCTTGCCGCAGCCGCCGAGCGTGAGCACCACGGCGAGCGCGGCCATTGTGGAAAAAATCGCGGTCTTCATGGTGCCGCCTCCAGTCCGCCGACCGCGGCGGTGAAACGCTCGCGCACGGCGGAAATTTCCTCCCGCGAATAGACCGACGTGCGATACGACATCGAGAGATTCACGCCTTTGCCAAAGGTCGTGACCGACAGCACGAGCGGCGTGACCGGGCCGGTGGAAACCGCGCGCAGGTAGTCTGACGGTCGCGCCGTCGCCGACGGAACCGCCACGGCATTCACTGGAAGTTTTGTGAGGTTCATATTCGTGAGCCCGCCCCAGAGCGGGTAGTTCTTCGGATAGAACCGCCGCCGCTGGTTCGTCGAGAACAAAGACATGAGCCGCAGCACGAGGCCCATCTCGAGCGCGTTCGCAAGATGGAGCCCGCCGGACTTGTAGCGGCGCGTCTGCACGGCGATGGACCGCGCGAGTTTGGAAAGATCGGCCGTCTCTGCGATGCCGCACGCGATGGAAAATCCGCCGAGCACGAGGCCGAAGGAATCTCCTCCCTCGGTGCCGAGATCGCGCCGCGCATTCACGATGCAGCCGAGCGAAATTTGATCGCGCCCGTCGCGCCGCGCGGCCTCGCACAGCGGCGCAAATGACCACATGAGCAGCGCGAGCAGGAGATCATTCACGGTGACATCCAGCCTCTTCCCGGCGGTGATCAGCGCCGCGAGTTCCGTGCTGCCGAGCGTGAAAAGTTCGAGGGCATTCGCAAAGTCGGTGCTGTCGGTGCAGCCGGGGCGGATGGCCCTGCGCATCCCGCGGAATTGCGCGGGCAGCGTGAACAGCTTCCGCAGCCACATGGAGAGTCGGCTCGGCGCACGCCGTCCGCGCGCCGGGCCGCAATTCAGACGCCCGCGCTTCGCCGTCGCGCCGCCGTACTCCGCGACGAAATCACACGCGAGCCGCACGATCGGCTCCGCGTCCGCGATGGCGTGAAAATACGCGGTGCCGAGCCAGAACGAATCGCCATCCGGCACAGCGAAAAAACGGAACGGTGTGAATTCGCCAGCGTGATCAAATCGCAGATTGATCTGCCGCTCCGTCTCCGCGCGCAGCGTTTCGCGCACGTCCGCACCATCGTCGCACACCGCGAGATCGATCACCGCCGCACCGCCGCGGAACTCGTAAGCCTTCGCGTCGATCCGCAATCCGGTCAGCCCGCGCTCCTCCAGCACTTTCGCGAGCACCGCCCGCAGCCGCACGGCTTCGAGCGGCGTAGGCACGCGCGCGATGTGAACCGCGTTGTAAGCGTGCATTTCATCCCACAGGAGCATCGTGCGCTGGAAAGTGTTGAATCGGCCCGGAGTGGACATTCCAGCGAGAGTGACGGAGCGGTGCGCGCGGTTCAACCGCGACGTGCAGCGACGTAACGCGGACAATCCCCTCCGCCGCCCGGTCCACTGCGGACTGGATGATTCACTGGAAATTGCTTTCGCGCCCGCCGCACCGGAAGCGGTCAGAACGCGGACGGGCAGAGGTCTGGGGGGAGCGAGGGGCGGAGGAAGGATGATTTCGGCTGTCCGCGCTGCTCCGAAGAGCGGATTTCTTGGGGTGAGGCTCGGTTGTGGCGACATTCATGCGCTCAAGCGTTGCTTCATTCTTACTATCATCAGTCTGTCACTTTATTTTGTCCGAATCGAAAAGGTCGAACCCGTCACCGCCCCCGGCATCCCCGCCGGCTTCCCGCAGCCGGAAACCCTCCTCACCGAAGACTGCATCCGCCCGAGTGCCTGATGCTTCCGCTCGGTGTAGGAGACTCCGACGCGCTGGCCGGGAATCCCGGCTGAGAGTCGGAAGGCTCCGAAGTGCTGGCCGGGACGAAAAGCACGGACATTCGCAGCCTATCCACCTAATTCGACAAACCTGCCGGATAGTTCGCCGTCAGATCACCACGGCACCGGCTGGTAGTCCTTCAGGAATTTTCCCCACACGTGCTCGCCCGTGTTGAAGCCGGCGATGATCGGATCCACGATCCGCGCCGCGCCGTCCACGATGTCGAGCGGCGGGTGGAAGCGGTGCTCCTCCACTTTTCGCGCGGCGATATGCGCGGGGTCCTCGTCGGTCACCCAGCCGGTGTCCACGCTGTTCATGTGGATGCCGCTGGCGAAGTAGTCGGCGGCGGAGGTGCGCGTCATCATGTTCAGCGCGGCCTTGGCCATGTTTGTGTGCGGGTGGCGCGTCGTCTTGAAGCTGCGGTAAAACTGCCCCTCGACGGCGGAGACGTTCACGATGTGCTTGTCGCGCTCGGGCGTGCGGAGCATGAGCGGCTTCAGGCGTGCATTGATGATGAAGGGCGCGATGGCATTCACGAGCTGGACTTCGAGCAGTTCCACCGCGGGGACCTCGGCGAGCATGAGCCGCCACGAGTTGCGTTCGCGCAAGTCCACCTGCTGCAAATCCTGATCGAGCCGGCCCTCGGGGAAGAGATCCTTCTGCGCGGCGAATTCATCCGGCAACATCGGCACCTGCGAAAGTGCGGCGGCGTGCGTGAGTCCTGCGACTTCCGAGATGCGCTTCTCCGCGAACGCGCGATCCCCCTGCCCCTCGGGCAGCCGCCCGGCCTCGGGCAAAATATGGTAGCCGCGCAGCCCCTCGTAGGCGCCGAGCAGCTTGCGCGCATTTTCCGGCATTGCGTCGAGCGATGCGGCCTCGCCCTGCATCATGTGCTCGTAGAAATCCGGCGGACGCCGCACGGTCTGGCACGCGTTGTTGATGATGAAATCCAGCCGCGTGCGTGTCGTGAGCAAGTGACGGCAGAACGCCTCAACGCTCGGCGTGTGCCGCAGATCGAGTCCGAAAATTTCGAGCCGGTGCCCCCATTGATCGAAGTCCGGCTCGCGCGCAAACCGCGCCGCCGAATCGCGCGGGAAGCGCGTGCTCACGATCACCTCCGCACCCGCGCGCAGCAGCTTGATGCCTGCCTGATAGCCGATCTTCACGCGTCCGCCGGTGAGCAGCGCCACGCGTCCGCGAAGGTCGGCGGTCTCGGTGCGCTTGCGGAAATTCAGCTCCGCACACGACGGGCAGAGCTGGTCATAGAAGTGATGGATCGCCGAGTAGTCGCACTTGCAGATGTAGCAGTTCTGCGGCTGCACGACTTCGCGGAAATCCGGATCGTCCGTGACTTCCTGCTGCTGAAAATCCAGCGGCGGAAAAGCCGCCGGCGTCGTGAAGATTTTTTCCTTCCGCAGCTTGCGGATGCCCGTCTCGCCAAGCTGCGACTGGTCGCGCTTCACCTGCTCGTTCTTGCGCTGGCGCGACTTTTCCTTCACGAGCCGCCGCCGCTCGCGCAAGTCGGGGCAGAAGACTTCGCCCGCCGCCTGCACGAGCCGCGTGCGTTCCTCCTCGGGCAGCGCCGCGAGCAGCGCGCGATCCTTCGCGACGCGCTCCAGCAGCTCGACGGCGGCCTTGAAAGCCTCCGCACCCGGCGCGCTGTTCGTGTTTGGTTTTGCAGACATGGGACGAAAAAGCGGGGAACTTACAGACGCGGCGACGGTGCGCTAGAGAAGAACGCGCGCGCCGTTGGCCTCGCCGGGGCACGCCGTTTTTCCCTCTCAAGCTCGCCCGCCGGATCAAGCCGCCGGCAAGTCGAAGAGCGTCAGCGTGCGCGCCATCACTTCGTGGACGAATGCGGCGGGCACCTTGCAGATCGGCTGCCAGCGGCGCTCGTTCCAGTCCTGCGAACGCACATGGTCGCACAGCACGACTCCGCCGACTGGCAGGCCGGCTGGGACGGCAAGCTCGAACGGGTAGCCTTTCACGCGGCTGGTGATCGGGCAGAAAATTGCGAGGCCGGTCTTTTCGTTGTAGCGCGTGTGGCTGAGCACGATGGCGGGGCGGCGGCCTGCCTGTTCCCGGCCCGCCTGCGGGTCGAACACCAGCCAGCCGATGGAGCCGAGTTCCGGAACCGGTGGGGATTTCTTTTTCACGGCGGCAGGATCTCGCGGCCGACATCGGCCCCCCATTCCGTCGCAGCGTGGAGATTTTCGGGAGTCACCTGCGCGAGCAGATCGTCGAGGCTCGGGCTCTTGGGTGCAGGCTTCACGGTGAGGCCCGCGGGGCCGATCTTGAGCGTCACAGCGTCGCCTTCCTGGACGTGGATTTGCTTCGCCACTGCGAGCGGGATGCGAAGGGCGAGGCTGTTGCCCCATTTCTGAATCGTCGCGGTCATGTTTCTACATTGAGGCTACATGAGGAAGCTGTCAATCTGCCGCCCGAACGGGATATTCCCGCAATCAAGACGCACATGCCGACCTTCACCCCGCCTCCCGGCTACACGCGCATCAAGGTGGTGAAGAGCTTCGAGGAGCTGGTCTCGACGCCGTTCGGCAACGGCGTGAATGCGCTGTGCTGGGAGCGCACGCTGGCCGGCGATTTCGGCGAAGTCGTGGAACGGCTCGGCGAGGGTGAAGGGATCGCCACGCTCGACGAAGCGCGGCTCGGTGCGCTCGGACTGAGTGCAGCAGGGCGCGCTGCCGTAGCTGTGCTGCTCGAAGACCTGCGCCTGCTCGGCGATCTCGGCCTTTCGCCGATTCTCGACTGCATCCGCAGCTATCCGCGCGACGAGGACGCGGGGCCGGTGCGCACGGATGTCTATTCGTGGCATGTGGACAGCGCGACCGTGGAGGCCGACACGTGGCTCTGCACCTACTTCGGCGCGACAAGCGAAGCGCTGCGCAATGACGAAGCACAGCGTCGCGTGGACATCGCGGAGACGCGTGCGGAAC
>BJFP01000232.1 GCA_014189875.1 Verrucomicrobiota bacterium
CTTGCTGTGTGCGAGTGAGAGTGCGCCGGCGATGACGAGCGCGTTGATGGTGGAGACGAGTGCTTTCATTTTATTTCTTGGGGTTCTGGTGAATCGCCGCAGATGCGGGATGCGGATGCGGCTTGCATCATGGAACATGGTAACCGCCGGGGAGTCGCATTCAAAAATGTAAGGATTCGGTAAAGCTGCCGCCAGCGATGCGACCCGCGGTTCGGAGGTTTTCCGCGCAATCGCCGGACGCAGAAATGTGACGCTCCGTGTTTTGCTCCGTGCCCGCCGGGGACGGGCGCTACTCCACTGCGGGTCCGGCGATTCGACAGTTGCGTGAATCCCGTGCTGCCCTTAACTGCGCGGAATGTGTTTCCATGTGATTCTCGGGTGTCCCGAAATCCGCACATGCCGGCATGGCGAAATGGCAGACGCAAGGGACTTAAAATCCCTTGGGAGGTGACTCCCGTGCGGGTTCGAGTCCCGCTGCCGGTACTCTCTGTTGGAAGAGGGAAAACCCGATTCAGAAGGCAAAAAATAACACAAAGGAATAACACTTTTGCCCGCGTCATGCGTGCTTTTGGGTGTCACGCGTGTTCTCTGATGAGTCATTCGACAGGTCGTCCAGCGCGCAGGCAACACGCGCTTTTCTCGCCAGCAACACTGGGCGGCGAGTGCGAGACGGCGGCGGGAGCAATGTACAGCGATGAATTTTTTGTCAGCTCTTCCCCCGTCACCCCAAATCCCTAATGCATCACACCATGTCCGCGCTGCGCCGCCCCACGAGCATGGCGGCGTCTTCGATGATGTGAAGAGCGTGCTTCGAGAATCACGGATGCTGAAGCACGGCGACTTTTCTCCACAGGACGATCACCGCGATGATCAACCCGATCGTGATGGCCGGCCAGATGACGCAGAATATCCAGACGTTGATCGCGTTGTAGGTCGTGCCGGGGATTTGCTTTCGCGCCCGCCGCACTGGAAATGCTCAGACTGGGGACCAGCGTCCGGGAGTGAGGGGGTATGGGGGGAGCGAGGGGCGGAAGAAGGATGCCCCGTCCAAGACACACGACACTCCGGATTGCGTCCGCTCACTCGTAGCGCAGCGCTTCTATCGGATCGAGCGCCGCGGCTTTTCGCGCCGGGTAGAAGCCGAAGAAGATCCCAACGAATGCGCTGCACGCGAATGCGGCGACGATCGGACCCATCGTGATCTCCGCCGACAATGGGAACAGCCGCGGCAGGATCTTTGCCGCCGCAACGCCTGTCGCGATCCCGAGGATTCCGCCGAGCAGGCTGAGCGTGATGGCCTCGATGAGGAACTGCAGCAGGATGTCCCCGCCCCTCGCGCCGACCGCGAGCCGGATGCCGATCTCCCGCGTGCGCTCCGTCACGCTGACGAGCATGATGTTCATGATGCCGATGCCGCCGACGACCAGCGACACGCTCGCGATTGCGCCGAGCAGCATCGTCATGGTCTTCGAGGTTTCCGTGGCCATCGCCGCGATTTCCTCCTGGCTGCGGACAAAAAAGTCGCCTTGCTGCCCCATCGCAATCCGGTGCCGCTGCATGAGCAGTTCGGAGATCGCGTGCTGCACGCCCGCGAGCGGCTTCCCCTTTTCCACGCTGAGTGTGATCTGCCGGAGCGTCTTCGAGCCCAGGATGCGCTTCATCCCGGTCGTGTAGGGGACGATGATCGTGTCGTCCTGATCCGAGCCCATGACGGATGCGCCCTTCACCGCGAGCACGCCGATGACGGTGAGCGGCACCTTGCGGATGCGGATGGTCTGCCCCATCGCCGCCGCGGGATCGCCAAAGAGCCGCGTGGCCACGGTGTTTCCAATGATGGCGACCTTGCTCGCAGTGCGCACGTCTCGCTCGCTGAACGGCGCACCGAGCGCGCAGTCCCATCGGCGGATGTCGAAATATTCCGGCGCGACGCCGTTGATGCGCGTGTTCCAGTTTTCGCTGCCGAAGGACACCCGCACATTGCCCGTTGCCTCGGGCGTCACCGCCTCCACAAACGGCACGTCGCGCCGGATGGCAGCCGCATCCTCGAGCGTGAGCGTGCCTGCGCCACCGTAGCCGCTGCTCATCCCCCCGCGCGTGACGCTGCCGGAGAAAAGCAGGATCACATTGTCGCCCATGCTGGCGATTTGGTTTTCCACCTGAGCCTTTGCGCCGTTGCCGATGGCGACCGTCGCAATGACCGCCGCCACGCCGATGATGATGCCAAGCCCGGTGAGCAGCGAGCGCATCTTGTTCCGACGCAGCGCGCGGAATGCGGTCTGGAGGATGAGGCGCAGTCTCATTGCGCAGCGGCGAGCGGATCCTCAGCCGGAAGGCTACGCAATTCCTCCTCGGCGTTGGATCGGTTTTCCACAAGCCGGTCGCTCACGCTGCGTCCGTCGCGCATCACGACCACGCGCTTTGCGAAGCGGGCGACATCGTTCTCATGCGTGACCATGAGGATCGTGATGCCCTGTTCGTTGAGCCGCTGAAAAATCCCGAGGATCTCGACGCTCGTGCGGGTGTCGAGATTGCCCGTAGGCTCGTCCGCGAGGAACAGCACGGGATCATTGATCAGCGCACGCGCGATCGCCACGCGCTGCTGCTGGCCGCCGGAAAGCTGGTTCGGCGTGTGATCCGCACGCTGCGCGATGCCGACCATTTCGAGGGTCTTCATCGCCTTTTCGTGCTTCTGCCGCGCCGTCATCGGCAGGCGGCTGTAGAGCATCGGCAGCTCGACATTCTCCAGCGCGCTCGTGCGCGAGAGCAGATTGAAGCTCTGGAAAACGAACCCGAGCTTCCGGTTCCGGATGTCTGAAAATTCGTCGCGCGTGAGATTCGAGACATCCATCCCGTCGAGGAAATATAGCCCGCCCGTCGGACGATCGAGGCAGCCGAGGATGTTCATCAGCGTGGATTTTCCAGAGCCGCTCGTGCCCATGATCGCGACGAATTCGCCGCGCTCGACCGTGAGCGAGACGCTGCGCACCGCCATCACGGGTTCGCCTGCGGACTTGTAAGTCTTGTCGAGTTTCTCCAGCCGGATGATCGCATCCATACGCTCAGAATCTGCGCGGCGGCCCGCCGCCCGGAGCGCCGCCGAATGGAGTCGCTCCCGCTGCTGCGGGTTTCGACGTCACGACTCCCGTCACGAGTTTTTCGTCACCGTTCAGCCCGGTGAGCACTTCGGTGTTGATGCCATCGGTGACACCCAAAGTCACCTCGATCGGCTTGAGTGTGGAGCCTTCGAGCCGGTACACCTTGCGGGTCACACCGCCCGGTTTTTTCGGGCCCGATCCGTCGGCGTTGCGCGCTCCCGCTGGAGGAGCGGCCTTTTTCGCCTCGCCACCAGCGTCCACTATCGGCCTGAAACGCAGCGCCGCATTTGGCACCGCGATGACATTTTTCCGCTCCGCTATCACGATGGAAACATTCGCGGTCATCCCCGGACGCAATTCCTTTTTCGGATTCTCCAATTCGATCACCGTCACGTAGGTCACCACATTGTCCACGGTGATCGGCGCGTAGCGCACCTGCACGATTTTCCCGTGGAAAGTGCGATCCGGAAATGCGTCCACCAGGAACGTCGCCTCCTGCCCCTCCTGCACTCCGCCGATGTCCGCCTCCGAGACGTTCGCCTCAATGTGCATCTTCGTGAGATCGTTCGCGATCGTGAAGAGCACCGGCGCAGTCATCGCTGCCGCCACCGTCTGGCCCACGTCCACATTCCGCGAAATCACGATCCCGTCCACCGGCGCGACGATCGTGCAGCGCGCGAGATCGATCTTCGCACGCTCGAGTGCCGCGTGCTTCACAGCCACCACAGCTTCCGCCTGGTGCAAATCCGCCACAGCCTTGTCCCTCTCCGCCTGCGCCACAAGCCGCTGGGAAAAAAGTTCACCTGTCCGCTTGGACGTGAGTTCCGCAAGTTCCTTGCCCGCCTGCGCCGTCGCGAGGTCGCCATCGGCAAGATGAACGTTCGCCTGAAAAGTCGCGGGGTCGAGTTCCGCGACCACCTGCCCCGCCTTCACAGGCGTGTTGAAGTCCGCAAGCAGCTTCAGGATGTTCCCGGAAATCTGGCTGCCGACTTGCACGCTCACGACCGCGCTCAGCGTGCCCGTCGCAGTTACCTTGCTCGTGATGTCCATGCGCTTTGCCGGCGCGGTCAGGTACTTCGGCGCGTCCTCCTTTTTGCGGAGAAACCAGAATGCCCACGCTCCGCCGCCGAGCAGCGCAAGCAGCACCACCCACCAGATCCACGAAAATCCGCCGCGCCTGCTGATCGACTGCATCTTCTGCCGCATTTTCGGAGGTGATTCCACGCCAGGGCTTTTCATTGCCATGCGTCTTTGAACACGCGAAACGGCACTGAGTTGGAAAACATTTTCTTCATCACTCGGAGACGGTTGATCGGACACGCCGCAAGAATGTCGCAACGACGCCACGCCCGCAATCGCCGTGTTCCGCAGCGAATCCGGCGCTATCGCCCGCCCGGAAACGGATCGGCGGAAAAACGTGCCCTGATCTCGTCCGCGGTCCACGGAGCACCGCCTGAAAATGTCTCTGCAGGAAATTGCTTCCGCGCCCGCCGCACCGGAAACGGTCAGAATGGGGACACGGCTCATCAGCGACGACCGGAACTCAGCCGTCAAACGATTGAAGGTCAGCACCGGATAAATCGCATCCGTGCGTTTCATCACAAAGTCCGGTTTTTGACACCAGATCGCTTTGAGAACCGCATGAGTCGCTTTCAGCGCATCCACCATTTTTGGCGGTGTGCTCATTTTCAGATTCGGTAACGATTCGGTAACTTCCGCCGCCATCCGCGCCTCGATTTCGAGAGATTTCTGATCAAATTATGAGCAAAATTTTCAACAAAGGAATTTTGACTTGCGCGCAGTGGGAATCCTTCCATTGCGAAGTCGTCCGGGGATCGTGCTATCACGCGATGTGGCATTTTCATCCGGAGTATCAGCTCACGTTGGTGCTGGAGAGCAACGGGCACCGGAGGGTGGGTGATAACATCACGCCGCTGCGCCCTGGTGACCTTGTGCTGGTCGGGGCGAATCTCCCGCATGTTGTGGCACCAGAAGCCGGGGCGGCGTGGCGCGCGGGACAAAGTCCATGCGATTGTGGCCCGCTTTCTCGATACGTTTCTCGGATGTGAGTTTCTGGAAAGGCCCGGGATGGAATCCGTGCGCGAGCTTTTGCGGCGTGCTGCACGAGGGCTGCAAGTGACCGGTAAGACGCGGGAGGCGCATTTGAGTCCCGGCACGTTCAGCCGGTTCTTCAAACTGCGCGCCGGCAAGACGCTGCCGGAATCCGTGAACGCGCTCCGCATCGGCCGTGCGTGTGAGTTGCTCGCCGAGGGAAATGGGAAGGTGACCGATATCGCGATGGATTGTGGGTTCAGGAACCTCGCGAATTTCAACCGCCGCTTCCGCGTGCTGACGAAGCTGTCTCCGCGCGAATACCGGAGCCGGTTCCGCGAAACGGCGGGATAGCGTAAAGCGGGCTCTCCCGTCCGCTGAACAGCGATGCGGACAGGAGTGTCCGCGTTACCGTTGCTTCGCCGGTTCGCGGAAAAAAATGAGGAACAGCGCGAGCACCGCGACGGCACCCCACGCCGGGTAGATCCAGATGCCGTGCCAGTCGTGGGCGATGGCGCCTTGCGGCTCCGCGAGCGTGTGGAATGCCTGCGATTTCCCCGCGAGAGTGCTCCCGACAAAGTTGCCGACTCCCCAGAGGATGAATGCAATGAAGCCCTGCGCTGCGCCGCGCATCCGTTCATTCGCTTCGTCGTCCACGTAGAGCTGACCGGCGATGAAGAGGAAATCGTAACACACGCCGTGCAGCAGAATCGCCGAGAAGATAAGCGTTGTCGAGAGACCCGTGTTGTGGACGCTGCCCGCGAGAAGAAAATAACGCGCTACCCACGCGAGAATCCCGATGAAGATCGTCTTCTTGTATCCGAGGGTTCTCAGCATGATCGGCAGCAGGATCAGGAAGATGACATCCGAAACCTGAGCCAGTGACATTTTCGCCGCCGTGTATGTCCAGCCCAGCTCCGTGATGTACATATTCATGTTCACGAAGTAGAAGTAGAGCGGGATGCAGATGAGGAACATGCACGTGATGAAGATCGCGAAGGACGGCTTCTTGAGGAGGGCGAGGGCGTCGAGCCCGAGGATTTCGCCGAGGCGAACGTCTTTACCGGTCTTCTTCGGTGGCGTGTGCGGAAGGGTGAGAGAGAAAAGTCCCAGCGCGATGGAAACTGCTCCAGCGAGATAGAACTGCACCGCGGATTGTTCGCCTTTCAACACGACGCTGAGTGTAACGCCACCCGCGATCCAGCCGACGGCGGAGAGCGTTTTTACGAGAGGGAAATCGCGCTTCGGGTTTTCCAGATGGTGAAGTGAGAGCGAGTTTCCGAGAGCGAGCGTGGGCGCATACGACGCGCAATACAGAATGAGGGCCGGATAGAAGGCAGCGAACGTCGTCAGCTTCGGCAGCAGGAAGAGCAATGCGCCTCCCAGGATGCCGAGAAAGCCGAGCAATTTCTCTGAGGCGAAATAGCGGTCGGCGATCAGTCCCACAAAGAACGGAGAGATCATCGCGCCAATCGCAAAAGCGCCGTATGCGAGCCCGATCTGGCCGCCTTCAAACCCGAGTGTCTTGCCGAGGTACGTCGCCATGCTCACATACCACGAGCCCCAGATGAAATACTGGAGAAACATGAACGCGGAGAGTTTAAGCTTCAGGGAGGTCTGCATGGGGTGGAGGAGAGTGTCGCGGTGGGCGATGTGTCAAACGGAGAAATCGAAACTCAAAGTTCAAAAAGCCGGATCATTTGAACTGTGAGCTTTGAATTTTGAGCTTTCATCCGCGGAAATCGCCTTGCTCCGTATCGTTGCACCCGCCAGCGACTGCAGGGAATTCGCTTTCGCGTCCGCCGCACCGGAAACGGTCAGAACGGGGATCGGTGCCGGGGAGTGAGGGGGTATGGTCGTTGTTGCGGGCCTTGAGGTAGCCGTTGTTGAGGCACTGCTCCAGGAAAGGGCGGTTGTCGTATCAGTACCAGTCGTAGATGAAGACGTTGACCCCGTGATCTGCCGCTGCATCGATCTGCATCTCCATCACGCGGGGATCGGCCTCGTTGCATTACCCCCAGAGCGGCCTCCGTG
>BJFP01000233.1 GCA_014189875.1 Verrucomicrobiota bacterium
GCATCCTCGTAGGATTTCCGCGTTACGGCAGGCAGTTTGATTTCGCCGAAAGCAACTTGCCTAAGCAGTTCCATCGGTTCGCCGTCCACGTATTTTCCCAACCGCCGCATGACGGTGTCTCCGTTTTCGCCGAGGTCGTTTTCAAATGTTATCCGTGCGAGCTTTGCCGCGATTTCAGGGACAGCCTCCTTTCTCACCTTTTCGTCGAATGAACCGACAAAGAACAATTGGGCCGCTCCCAACATGACCCGAAGGTTGTCTTTGGATCGGACGACAGCCGTCTCGAAATCGCCGCCTGCGATGATTCTCGCAACGTCGTGGGCGAAATACCGCTTCATTTCAAAGGTTCCCCATCCTGCTTCACCGGTGCCATTCGTGCCCAAGCCGCCAAGCGCCCGGCACACCGCGATGCACATGCCTGCCTGATCGGGGAAAGCTGCCGCCACTTTTCTGGCTACGTCAGATACTGCCTTCTCCGTCCTGCCACCGCCGACACTCTTGGCAAAATCAGTTTCGTAAACAAGTCCCCGCACCGATTCCGGAAACTGTCTGAGAAACTCCTGCAATTCCTCTTCGTGCAGCTTTTCCCACTTTTCACGCAATGCATCCCTGCGATGCACCTCATCCATCAGCGTGTAGCCATGCGTTGAAAACCAGTCCCTCCACGCCAAGACGGCGCCCTCCGGGAACTTCGCATACCCCCATGCATCCCCTTCCTTCCACCACAGCCCGAGGCCATTGTGGTTGCTTACTGAAGCGGCCTCCTTTTTTCCCGAGTAGAACTTCATGTCATATTCACTGCGACACGCACATGGCGGAGGCGGATCTGCATCTTGAAGATCCAACTGCGACAGCAGTTTTACGAGCGACTTCACCTCACGAATCGCAAATTCCTTTGGCCGCTCTTTCCAGCCATCGCCCGGCTCTACAATGACGCGGCCAACTTCCAACAATGTGCCTTGGATTTGCTTCGCATTCTTGACCGCAGCAAACGCGAAGTTACTCGGGCCGCAGACGACAAAGACCATCGCGAGTGCCCGCAATCGGAAGTGTGTTCCTGATTTCATCGGTTGAAATTATCGTCGTCAGATTGGACTTGCGCAACGAGGCCAAGAATCTTTTCACTGGCCCCTACGAACGCCGAGCGGCAGGACTCGCACACCAGCCGCTTCCGCGAGGGCTTTTTGCTCCTCGTCAAATGTCAGGAGCGCATCGGCTCCCGTCTCGATGGCGATGGCGACGTGGAATAGATCCATCCCGCGGATGGGCACCGAGAGTCCGTGCTCGGCGCTGAGTTCACAGGCGGTGCGGACGGCGTCGCGCCAGTCGAATTCAGCGTGCGGCCAGTAGCCGAGACGGACTTCCTGTTCGAGCAGGCGGATCAGCGTGCGGGACTTGCCCTCAATGATCACTCCTCCACGCTCAAGTTGCCGTAATGAATTGAATATCTCGACGCGCTGCCACGACGTCCAGAGGATTTGGATGTCAGGAAAACGGTCGAATACCTCGACAGCCGCACCGTGGTTTGTGTCATCGGTGATCTTGTAGGCAATCCACCACGACGTGTCCGCATACGCGGTCATTTTTTCAGAGTGCGCAGGAAGGCGACCCCGTCGAACTTGCCCTTGCCCCCACCGACGGCGCGGGCCTCGGCGAGTTCACGGGTCATGCGCGGGCGGACTTTTTCAGCGGCGCTGCGGTTCGGTTTGTGAGCGGCGGCTTTCAAGGTGCGAAGGATATTGCGAGCGGGAGATGTGGTCAAGCCCCACGTGACAGACTGATAGTCTTCGATAGTCTTCCGAGCATCAAACGCCACGCCGTTGAACACCACGAGGGCGAAGGCTTCGGCGACTTCTGCGAGCGCGCGATCGTGCCCGGCGACGCGACCTTTCACAGCATTGGCAGAGGCCTCGCGAGCTGATCGGCGACCAGTCGGTTACTGTTTGCCGGGGATTTCCAGCACCTGCTTTTGCGCGAGCAGCCTTTCCTTGAGCCGCGCGTAGTCGAGTTGCTGCACATCGACGCCGTCTTTCGCGGCCAGCGCTGCGGCGACGCCCGCGCTCTGGCCGATGGTCATCCACGACGGCTCCACACGGATCGACGAATACGCGACATGCGTCGCCGAGAGCGCCACGGGCACGAGCAGGTTCGTGCATTCGGCGGCCTTCGGCGTGATCGCGCGATAGGGCACTTGATAGGCCGGCCCCCGCCGCGATCCCGCGGGCCTATGCACCGGGAAAATGGTGCCTTCATTGATCACCCCGCCCTCGCCGCGCGCGACGCGCTGGCAGTCGTGCGAATCAATCGGGAACGACGCCACGGCGATCGAGTCCGGCTTTGCGGCGTCGGTCAGGATGTCCGCCTGCGTCATCACCTGCGCGCCGCGCATTCGCCGGCCTTCGCGCACGTAGAGCTGGGGGGACCAGTGCCCAGAGGCGGCAAACTCATCCTTGCAGAGGCCATACTTCGCCAGCGTCTCGCGTAACTCCTGCGGCACCGCCGGGTCCGTGGTAAGGAAGCGATACATCTCCAGCGTGTATTGCCTGTGCTCCTCCCAGATGCGCGCGCGCTCCTCCGGTCCGGCCTCACACCAGGCATTGCCGCCGCCGATGAGACCCATCGAAAATTGTTTGCCGATGCCGTTGTTCGCGTCCGCCTTGTCACCCGGCAACGGATAAAGATCCCACAGCAGCGCGGGCTTTTTCTCGACCGCAAAGTAACGCCGCACCGCCTCGAAGCGCGCCGGGTCGTATTTCTTTGGCTCGGGAAACGGCACGCGGTTTTTCGGGTTCGCCGTCAGGCAGAGGCGAAAGCTGTAAACCATCACGTTGCGGTCGCCGTCCTCATCTGCGCCGGCGTCTTTCGTGGTCATGAGCGGCAGCAGATCACCCTGCGCATCGAGGCCCGAAATCGCCATCGCCTTTTTCGGATACTGCTTGCCCGCGAGCGATTCGCCGAACTCCTTCCGCCCTTCGCGCCCGATCACCCAACTCACACCCGCCGCCGCCATGAGATCGCCTTCATACGTGGCGTCAATGAAGGTCTTCGCGGCAAAGGTCTCGCCCTTCGTGGTCGCGATGCTTTTCACGCGCGCGCCGTCTTTATTCGCGCGGCTCAATATCCGCCCCGTGAGCACCGGCACGCCCGCTTCCTTCAGCATCGCCTCGGTGACGCGCGCGGCCACGTGCGGCTCGTAAGTCCAGACCTTCTGATCCTTCTCCACTACGGTGTAAGGCAGCTTCACGCCGCGGGCATTGTAGTCATCCTCGATGCGCTGATGAAACTCCTCGAACAGTCCCCGCAGCGCCGCCCGGACCGTCTGGTTCGAGTCGCTGAAACACAGCCCACCCGTGTTCACCCCGCCAACGTGCTCGCTCGGTTCGATGAGCATCACGCTCACGCCTTCGCGCGCCGCCCCGACCGCTGCGCACATGCCCGCGGGCGTCGCGCCATAGACGAGCACATCGGCGGTGCGAGTCTCCGCCGCAGCGAGCGATTGCAAGCCAATCGCGGAGGCGACAAGGAAAGCGCGGAAAGACCTGAGGAGACGATGCGTAATGTTCATCAAGCGACGAAACAAGATCGGCATCCCCCGCCGGGCAAGATATTACTGCTAGGAATTTGCTTGCCCGCCGGCCGTAGCGTAAGCGATCAGAACGGGGATGGGCCTCGGGGAGTGAGGGGGTCTGGTCTGGCCTTTTCCGCGCCACCGGGTTCCACGGCGCCTTCCTTCATCACCGCCTGCACCTCAGGCGGCGACAATGCGGTGCGGTAGATGCGGAAGTCGCTCAGGAGGCCCTTGAAGAAGCGATTTTGCTCCCAGTACCCCAAGCGCAGTGTCATGCCCCGATTAGGCACAAAAGTGCCTTTGGCCGGAGCCCTGCCTTTCTCCACGCCGTCCACATAGATGACATTGTTCGAGCCATCGCAAACCACAGCCACATGCTGCCACTGGTCCGCGGTCAGTTGCACCGAGGGCGTGCCGGATGACTCCTTCTTTCCGATGCCATAGTTGAACGCGTAGCGGTTGGTCGCGCCAACATCCTGCTGCATGGACAGACCGCATTGGCCAAGAACCGGGTCGTTGCCGGAATTGCCGAAGATGTTCGCGCAAATCCGCTGTTGGGCGGCGGGGTTCACCCAGAACGAGATCGAGAACGGAAGCGCCAGATCATCCAGCGTGGTCGGCGTATCCAGAAGGCCCCACTGACCGTTGAAGCTCACGGCAACGCGTCCTGCCGCATTTGTCCAGCTCAGCCCTTTTAGTTTGCTCACCGGGTTATTTCCAGAAGCATCCGCCGCGACGTTCCCCTTCCCCTCATTCAGTTTCCACCAGGCACACAACCCCTCATACCGGAACTTCCTGCTGGTCGCCGCCAGAACGTTGGGCTTGCGCGCCAGATCGCGGATCCCCTTGACAGCGATGGAGTACTCGCCGCGGGCGAGCGGTGTGGTCGTCAGGGTCACGGTCGTGCCATCCGATCCCAGAGCAGCCGATAGCACCTGAAAGCCGGATGCTGCGGTGTAGTTGGCAATGGCTTCGGCATCTTCCTTCTGCACCGGCTCACTGAATGTAACCACCACCCGGTTGGTCTGCCCCGGCGCTGAAACCGCAACCACGGCGGGTGCAACCTTATCCAGCGACGTCACCGTGATGATGCGCGGCACAACATCCGTCCGTCCCTGTGCGTCTTTGATCTGCAAAGCGACCGTAAACGTCCCGGCCTTCGCATAGGTGTGCGCAGCCGTGGCACCTTCCGCTTTGGCTCCGTCACCGAAGTCCCAGGCGTACGAGACAATCTTGCCAGCAGGGCCTTCTACCGATGTTGCGTCGAAGCGCATCGGCAGCGGCGCTTCACCCGCAGCAGGCTCGATCACAAAGCCCATTGGATCGCGGAAAGGTGGCGTGATCACCAGATCCGTCCGGCGGCTGGCCGGAGTTACCAGCAACTTGACGAGCTTGTTGCTCCGGATGGACAACTCGACGGTTGTGTCTTCCGGCGCCTGCATCCGGTAGTCGCCATCCCATTCCGGAGGCCAGGACTTGAAGAGGATAATCTTCTTCCCCTGCGGCTCCATCAGCCCCCACTCGTCGGTACGGAACGCGGCCGCAGGCAGATTTTCCTTGTTGTAGAGATTGTGCTCCTTGGGGGCGCAACTGTAGGCGTAGCGCACGGCCACGGGATTGGTCACCGCAGAACTCGATACCACCACATCCGAACCATCGATCACTGCATCGGCCCAAGCCCACTGTTTATCGTCGCCGCAAATCGCGAACGGACGCAGCTTGCCGTCCTTAACCTCCACGGCCGGCGCTCGCCCGACCTTCTTGCCGACCATCAGCCCGCTCCCAACGTGGTCGAATTTCAGGCGGATCTTATTCCCCTCGATCTTCAGTTCCCGGTAGAGCGGGCCGCTGACCACCAGATCCTTCTTGCCGTACAGGTCGCGCAGCGCCCACAGCGCAAGGCGTTCGCCCACGTCGAACTTGTTCCGCGGGTGAATGCCACCGCCGACATCAATGGTCACAGCCATGCCGGTGTTGGTGATTTGCAGGCTCTTGAACAGTTCCATGCGGGTAATCGCCAGGCCTATGCCGTCCTCGCCGTCCGGCTCAACCGACTGCGGGATGCCATTGGCATCCACAAACCAATCACTGGGAAGCTGCACAAAGTACACAGGGAAGTCGCCCTGACTCCAGATCTTGCGCCAGCCGCCTATCAGGGCCCGCATCTCGCGGTAGTAGCTCGTGTCGCCGCCGTTCCATTCGCCCTGGTACCAGAGCGCGCCCTTGATGCCATAGGGGGCCGCGGGTTTCCCTTTGGACAGGTGGACCGCCGAGAGTGCGACGTGATCCGCCTGCCTCATCATGGCTTCATAACTCCCTTGTTGCTTCAACCAGGGCTCCAGATCGAACCCCTCGGGCGGGATGGAGGCGGCTATCATTGTGCCGCCAAAGGAGATTTCGATCAGTCCCATGGGCACGCCCGTCTCCTTCAGGAGGCGCCGTGCAAAGTAGAAGCCGGCGCCGGTGAAGGAAGGCGCGGTGTTCGGCGTGCAGACCGCCCACGCCCCGGCCACATCACTGCGCGGCTTCTTGCGCGACGGGATATTGGTGGTCATCAGGCAGCGCAGGAGGGGCAGATCGGCGGCGGCAATATCCTCCTTGGCGTCGCAGTCTTTCAACGAAAGTTGCATATTCGACTGCCCGCCGCAGATCCAGACGTCGCCGATCAGCACGTCCTTGATCGTGACCGTGTTCTTTCCGGTGACGACCAGTTCCTTGCCGACGGTATTCATCTTCATGGCCGGCAACCTGAGCATCCACTTGCCCTGCTCGTCAGCGTTGGTCGTCGCGTGGGCGCTGCCCACCTTGACCGTCACCTGTTCGCCCGGCTCCGCCGTCCCCCAGACCGGCACCGGAAGATCGCGCTGCAGCACCGCGTGATCGCAAAAGATCGTCGCCACTGTCACATCGGCCCGCACCGAATCCGCGCCAGTCCAAACTGCCAACAGTGCGAAAACGACTGCCAGGAAATTGCCCTTGCGTCCGCCGCACCGTGGACGGTCAGAACCCGGGCTGGCACCAGGGAGTGAGAGGCTCTTGCCTGCGGGGATCGTGCATGGTTGCCTGTTCATGGCGAGCTCGTAGCACCGGCGGCGTCGGTGGCCAAGGCCAAAGCAGCCGCAAATGAAACATTGCAGATTTCGCCGGAGGGCCGGATTCCTCATTTGCAGCCGGATTGTCCATTCACTCCCCTCCCGGATCGGCTTGGTAGTAATCCGGCAATCAGACGAATGGCATTCCCGTCCTGTTCCTAATCATACTCTCCCCCACCCTTTGATTATCTGCTTGTCACGAACGCTAATCAAAAACTGCCACCTTCTCGACCGGCGGAGTTATAAATATCCATTTTTGGATACCCTCCTCCCATCACTTATCCTTTTTGACCTTGCAATGAGGCAGGGCTTTTCGCAACTCCGCCGCGCCTGCATCCGTTACCTGCGTAAAGCTCAGGTTCAGGTCCACCAAGCCATCGAGTCCCGCGAGTTCCTTCAGCCCGGCATCGGTCACTTTCGCTCCCCTGAGGGAAAGGGTCCGCAAATGTTTGAGCCCGGCGAGTTCCTTAAGTCCCACGTCAGTCACTTTCGTAAAGCTGA
>BJFP01000234.1 GCA_014189875.1 Verrucomicrobiota bacterium
TGGTGGAAACCGCCGTCGCTGCGAAGCTCTCCGCAGCCCAACGCAACCCCGAGGTCACCCCATGACTCTGCCTCTGCTCAAGTCCGCACTGGAGCCGGTCGTCCGGCGCCAGAAACTTCTCCGCCTCATGCTGTGCTCCGCAGCCGTGTGGCTGGTTCTGGGGGCAATCGGATTCGCGCTTTGGAGATCCGATGTGCGCGGTGCTGCCGCCGTCGGCGGACTTGGCGGTGCGGCGCTCATTGCTTGGATTGCCGTGCGACGGAAGATCTCGGCATGGGAGCCGGATTACCTCGGGATTGCGCGGAGCGTGGAACATCGGCATCCGGATTTGCACGCGCTGCTGGTCACGGCGGTGGAGCAGCGTCTCGATCCTGCGACGGGCAAGCTCGACTTTCTCCAGCAGCGCGTCGTGGCCGATGCGGTCGCGGAAATGCGGAGGCATGATTGCGTGCAGACGGTTCCCGGATGGCATCTCGCGGGCGCGACAGCGCTGCAATTTGCAATGCTCGCGCTGCTCGGATTCTCGGCGGTCGCGCTTCGGCCTTCATCGGAAAATGCGCCGCGGGCCGTCGCGAACCGGACGCAGGAGGAAGTGACCGTCACGCCGGGCGATGTGGAATTGGAACGTGGCGCGAGACTCGTGGTGCTGGCGAAATTTGGACGCGACGTGCCGAGCGAGGCGGCGCTCCTGCTCATTCCGAAGAATGCTCCGGCGAAGCGCATCCCGCTGGTGAAAAATCTCGATGACCCGGTCTTCGGCGGCGGCGTGCCGGAGGTGACGGGCGACCTTTCGTATCGCGTGGAATATGCGGGACGTGCGACGCGGGAATTCACGGTGAAGGTCTTCGAGCATCCGCGGCTGGATCGCGCGGATGCGCGCGTGCGCTTTCCGGAGTTTGCGAAGCTGCCGGACAAGATGATCGCGGACACGCGGCGTGTGAGCGCGGTGCAGGGGGCGACGCTTGATGTGGCGTTTCAGCTCAACAAACCGGTGCAGTTCGCGCAGCTCGTCGCGAAGGACGGAAGCGTGGTGCCGCTGCGTGTGGATGCTGCGAAAGCGGTCGTGGAGCTGAAGGATTTTCCAGTCAGCAAGAGCGCGGTGTGGGAGCTGAAGCTCAAGGACGCCGACGGTCGTGCGAACAAACTCGCCGCGACATTTTCCCTCGATGCGCTGCCGAACCGCAGACCCGAGCTGAAGATCGTGACGCCAAAGGGCGACCAGCGTGTGTCGCCGATCGAGGAGGTCGCGTTCCGCGTGGATGCGTGGGATGACTTCGGACTGCGCGCGGCTGGCATCAGCTATTCCATCGGCGGCGGCGAGACGAAGGAGATCGCGCTCGCGCGTGACTCGAAGCCGGATGAAAAATTGCATCTGGAGCATGTGCTGAAACTCGAGGAGATCGGCGTGAAAGTGGACGAGCTGGTGTCGTGGCATGTGTGGGCCGAGGACGTGGGCCCGGATGGAAAACCGCGTCGGACGCAGAGCGACATCTTCTTCGCGGAGGTGCGGCCATTCGAGGAAATCTACCGGCCTGGCGACGACAGTTCGGGCGGTCAGCCGCCGCCGGGCGGCGGTGCGGGCGGCGGTGCGGGCGGAGAGGCGACGAAGCTTGCGGATTTGCAGAAGCAGATCATCACCGCGACGTGGAATCTGAAACGCGCGGAGGACGAGGCGGTTGCGGCCGCGCCGAGTGAAAAATATTTGAAGGACGAGCCGGTGGTGAAGGATTCGCAGGAGGAGGCGCTTGGCATGGCGCAGAAGCTCGCGGAAAAAATTGAGGAGCCGAAATCCGCGGCGATGGCGGCGACTGTGATGCAGGAAATGCAGCGCGCTCTCGGACTTCTGACCACGGCGGAGAAGGCGACCGCGCCGCTGACGGATGCGCTCGCGGCGGAGCAGGCGGCTTACAATGCGCTGCTGAAACTCGCGGCGCATGAATTTCGCGTGCAGCGGAACCAGCAGCAGCAGGGCAAGGGCAAGGGGCAGCAGCAGGGCGACAAGCAGCGCGCTCAGCTCGACCAGATCGAGATGAAGGATGAGAAGAAGCGGTATGAGAAACAGAGCGAGGCGGAGCAGCCGCAGAACGATCAACAGAAGGAGCAGCTCGCGGTTTTGAACCGCCTGAAGGAACTGGCGCAGCGGCAGCAGGACATCAATGAGCGTGTGAAGGAGCTGCAAAATGCCATCGAGGAGGCGAAGACGGAGAAGGAGCGCGAAGAGGCGAAGCGGCAACTCAAGCGGTTGCGGGAGGAGGAGCAGCAGCTTCTCGCGGATGCGGATGAGCTGAAGCAGAAGATGGAGAAGCAGGAGAACCAGTCGCGTTTCGCCGAGGAGCGCAAGCAGCTCGAGCAGACGCGCAACGACGCGCAGCAGGCGGCGGAGTCCATGCAAAAGGGCGAAACGTCGCGCGCGTTGGCGGAGGGAAAACGCGCGGAGCAGGGCTTTCAGAAAATACGCGATGACTTGCGCAAGAAGGCGAGCGGGCAGTTCAAGGACGAGATGCGGCAGATGCGTGCGGACGCCCGCGAACTCGCGCAGAAGCAGGAAAAGATTGCGGAGGATCTCAGCGCGAAGCCGCAGGAGAAGGAGCGTCGGACGCTCGACGGATCGAGCCCGCGCGAGAAGCTGGCGCAGGAATTTGAACAGCAGCAGAAGGGGCTCGGCGATTTGCGCGAGCAGATGCAGCGCGTATCCGAGCAGGCCGAGGCCGCGGAGCCGCTGCTGGCGCGGCAGCTCTACGACACGCTGCGCGAGAATGCGCAGGCGGGCACGGACGAGACGCTGAAGAAGGCGGGCGAACTTTCGCGGCGCGGATACCAGTCGCAGGTGAAGCAGTTCGAGGAGAAGGCGCGCGGCGAGGTGGAGAAGGTGAAGAAGGGTGTCGAGCGAGCGGCGGAAAGCGTGCTTGGCGACGAGGCGGAGGCGTTGCGTCAGGCGCGCGCGGAGCTTGATTCGCTCGGCAAGCAGCTTGATCGGGAGATGGCAGAGGCGCGTCCTGATTTGGCGCAGAACTCAAAAGCAGGGCAGGGGAAGGGCGCGGATTCGCGCGAGGGCGCGGGCGAGAAAAATTCAGAGCCGGGCAAGGGCGGTGAGGCGAAGGCGGACGGTGAAAAATCTGGCGGCGATGGGGAGAAGAAAACTTCGGGACAGCAAGGTGACTCTCAGAAAGGTGAGGGGCAAAAGGCTGACTCGCAGAAAGGCGATGGCCAGAAAGGTGATGGACAAAAAGGCCAAGGCGAAAAGGGTGACGGGCAAAAAGGGCAGGGAGAGAAAAGCGATGGACAGCAGGGCGAAGAGCAAAAGGGCGGGGGGCAGAAGGGGCAGGGACAACAGGGGAAGGGCGACGGCGAAGGAAAACAGGGTGGAGGCAAGGGCGGCACCGGTGCGGACGGTCAGCCGCAGAATTTGCAAGGCGCTGCCGAGGGGCAATCAGGTGGCGGCAAGCCTGGCGCGCCACGCGGTGGCGAACAGCCGGGCGGCAAGCCTGCGGGTTCGCGTCTTGCGGACATCGCGTCGTCTGCGGGATCGCGCAACGGCGGCAACAACGCGGGCGGAGGCGGAGGTGGGGGACTCGATGGCGGGCCGCGATTCGATCAGCGCGCGCCGCTGACGGGCGATGGATTTGTGGACTGGTCGGACCGGCTGCGGAATGTCGAGGAGATGCTCGACTCGCAGCAGTTGCGCCGCGAGGTCGCGGAGATTCGCGAGGCGGCGAAGGTCGTGCGTTCGGAGTTCAAGCGCGAGGGCGCGCAGCCGAAGTGGGACATCGTGAAGTCGCAGATCAGCAAGCCGCTGGCGGAACTCCGCAACCGCGTGAGCGAGGAACTCGCACGACGCGAGTCGAAGGAATCGCTGGTACCGATCGATCGCGATCCGGTGCCGGTGAAATATTCCGACCGCGTGCGGCGATATTACGAGGAACTCGGACGGAGCCGCTGATGGTCGTCGGCGCGATCTTTTTTGCCCGCAGGGAATGGCTCGCGCCGGTCGCGGCGGCGGGCGTGTTTGCGCTCGTGTTCATCGCGTGGTCGTATCTGCGCGCGCCGGGACGATTCGCGCTGCGGGCGCTGTGCGGCGTGCTGAAGCTGCTTGGCGTGGCCGCGTTGCTTGCGTGCCTGCTCGAGCCGATGTGGATCCGCGAGAAGGCGAAGCCGGGGGCGAATGTTTTTGCGATCGTCGCGGACAACAGCCGCAGTCTCACGCTGAACGAGCCGGGCGCGAAGATGTCGCGCGGTGCGGAAATCCGCGAGGCGCTCTCGGGCGGGCGGAGCGCGTGGCGGAAGGCGCTGGCGGAGAATTTTGTGGTGCGCGGATACCTCGCGGATTCGCGGCTGCGTCCGACGGATACTTTTGCCGGGATGAATTTCGACGGACGCACGAGCGCGCTCTGCGAGGCGCTGCGGCAGGTCGCGGCGCGGCATCACGGGCAGCCGCTCGCTGGCATCGTGCTCTTGACCGATGGCAATGCGAGCGACCTTGCGGATGCCGCCGCGATCGAGGGACTGCCGCCTGTCTTTCCCGTCGTCTTCGGCACGGACAATGTCGGGCGCGATCTCGCGATCACGAATACGGCGGTGACGCTCACGTCGTTCGATGATGCGCCGGTGAGCGTGCAGGCGGATGTTGCGGCGTCGGGATTTGCGGACGAGGAAATCGTTGGCAGGCTTTTTCCCATCGGCGCGGAGCCGCTGCCCGCGGACGCGAAACCTGCGGCGGAGGAGAAGATCAAAGTGCCGCGCGATGCGAAGAAGGTGGTGTTCCGGTTTCAATTGCGACCGGAAAAGACGGGCGTGGTTTTTTACCGGCTTGTCGTGGGCGCGAAGAGCGGCACTGCGCCGGAGATGACGATGGCGAACAACGAATCCATCGTGATCGTGGATCGCGGCAAGGGGCCGTATCGCGTGCTCTACGTGAGCGGGCGCCCGAATTGGGAATACAAATTCCTCCGCCGTGCGCTCGATGGCGAGGAGCAGACGCGGCTCGTCGCGCTCATCCGCATCGCGAAGCGCGAGCCGAAGTTTGAGTTTCGCGGGCGCGCAGGCGAATCGAGCAATCCGCTGTTCCGCGGATTTGGAAATCAGTCGAAGGAGGAGATCGAGCGATACGATCAGCCGGTGATGCTGCGGCTCGGCACGGAGGATGCGAATGAACTGGCCGGAGGTTTTCCGAAGACTGCGGAGGAGCTGTTCCGCTACCGCGCGATCATCGTGGATGACGTGGAGGCGGAATTTTTCACTGCTGCGCAGATGTCGCTGCTGCAAAAATTCGTAAGCGAACGCGGCGCGGGTTTCCTGATGCTCGGCGGCGCGGAATCGTTCGCAGATGGAAATTTTGCGCGCACCGCAATCGGCGAAATGCTGCCGGTGTACCTCGACACGAAGACGACTGCGGACGCCGGCGAGGCGCGGCTTTCGCTGACACGCGAGGGCTGGCTGCAGCCGTGGGCGCGGCTGCGTACGAACGAGGCGGACGAGCGCAAGCGGCTGGCGGACCTGCCGGCGTTTGGCGTGCTGAACCGCGTCGGAGCGGCGAAACCCGGGGCGACGGTGATCGCGACGGTGAACGACGGGAAGGGCGAGCATCCCGCGCTGGTCACGCAGCGCTTCGGACGTGGGCGGACGGCGGCGCTGCTGATCGGCGATCTGTGGCACGGCGGACTCGGTGATGAAGCGCGGCAGAAGGATCTCGGACGCGCGTGGCGGCAGATGGTGCGATGGCTCGTCGCGGATGTGCCGGGCGCGGTCGAGGTGCGTGCGGAACCGCAGCCTGACGCGCAGACGGTGCGGATCGAAGTGCGCGCGCGTGATGCGAAGTTTGAGCCGATCGAAAACGCGCGCGTGACTTTGAAAATCCAGCGCGCGGGCGGGAAGGGGCCGGATGCCGAACTGACGATCCCGGCGGAACCTTCGCCGAAGGACGCGGGGCTCTACATCGCGAGCTACACGCCGCGTGAGAGCGGTGGCTACCGCGTGGAGGCGACGGCGCTGAACGAAAACGGCGCGAGCGCAGGAACGGCGGAGACGGGCTGGAGCACGAATTTTGACACGGAGGAATTCCGCCTGCTCGCCCCGAACCGCGCGCTCATGGAGCAACTTGCACGAAAGACTGGCGGCGAAGTGATCTCGCCGGAGCGGCTGGAGAAATTTGCAAAGGACATGCCGCAGCGGAAGGCGCCGATCACGGAGACGAGCACCGAACCGCTCTGGCATACGAGCGGGATGTTTCTCTTCGCCCTTGCCTGTTTCCTCGGCGAATGGGGCAGCCGCCGACGCACCGGACTCGCATGATGAACCGCATCCCACCAGCAGTAGCCGACGGGAGGAGACGGGCCGTTTTGCTCCGCGTTTTGCTCGCGGTGATGATTTGCGTTCTTTTTTTCACGACGTTCCTCCGCGCGCAGGAAAGCGCCGTTCGCGCATCGGTCGTCATCGCGGTCAGCGAAGGCGGTGAGGAGCAATACGCGGAGGCCTTCGCGAAGTGGGCGTCGAATTGGCAGAAGGCGTGCGACGCGGGCGGGGCAAAGCATCTCGCCGTTGGGCTCGACAAGCCCGCGCTTGATCAGACTGCGAAGGACGCGCCATCCGACCGCGACAAGCTGAAGTCCGCGCTCGACGCGGAGCCGAAGGACGGCGCGAAAGAACTTTGGCTCGTGCTGCTCGGCCACGGTACTGCGGATGCGAAGGATGCGAAATTCAACCTGCGCGGCGACGATGTGTCCGTCGCGGAAATCGCCGCGTGGCTGAAGCCGTTCGTGCGCCCGGTGATCGTCGTGTGCGCATTCTCCGCGAGCGGCGCGTGGCTGAAGCCGCTCGCAGCGCGGGGCCGTGTCATTGTCACGGCGACGAAGACCGGATCGGAAAACAACTACTCGCGCTTCGGCGGCTATCTCTCGCAGGCGATCGCTGATCCCGCGGCGGACATTGACAAGGACGGCGAGACTTCGCTGATCGAGGCGTGGCTCACGGCTGCGCGCAAGACCGCGGATTTTTACAAGGAGGAGGGCCGGCTTGCGACCGAGCATTCGCTGCTCGAAGACAATGGCGACGGCCTCGGCACGCCGCCGGAGTGGTTCTCCGGCGTGCGC
>BJFP01000235.1 GCA_014189875.1 Verrucomicrobiota bacterium
TCGAATGGACGGTGGACAAGGAGCAGAGCTTCTCGCGCAGCCGCAACACGCCATTCCACGGACGGGAAGTGAAAGGGCGCGCAGTGCGCACGATCGTCGGCGGAAGGACGGTCTGGTCGCTGTAGCCGCCGAGGGAACGAGGCGGGCTGCTTTCCTGGAATGGCGGATGACGAATGACGAAAGCCTCGCGAACGACGCTTATCGAGTCAGCGACATCTACCTTGCGACGACCCTGCTCGACCCCGAAGAATACCCCCACGAGTTCCTTGCCGAACTTTATCTGGACCGATGGGGAGTGGAACAAAGGTTCCGCGACATCAGAATCAGCATGGGAGCGGACGTGTTGCGCTGCAAAAGCCCGCAGATGATAGAAAGAGAAGTCTGCATGAACGCAATCGCGCACAGACTCACCCGGTGCATCATGCAAGAAAGCGCCCACCGACACGACGTGCCGCTGGGCCAAATCAGCTACAAAGGAACCCTCGAAACGATGCGGCACTTCGCAGACGTGCGAAAACGCCGCCCGAAGAACTTCCCTTTGATGACCAAAACCCGCCATCAATACCACCCCGTCAAACACGGGAAAAACTCAGGACCAAGCGAACCGTGAGGGCTTATCTACGTGCCGTTCGTGCCAGACTCGAAGTGTGCAACTCGGGAGCACTGCGGATCTGGAGAGCCAGAGTTCGCGCGATGTCCGTCTCGGGGAGCGTAAGCGGCCGGCCTGTGGTTTGCGGCGACCCGCCGCAAACATCCCAACACCCAAGGCGATCCGTTCACAAGCTGACGCCCGGTGTGCCGCGCGAGTCGTGCGACACGAAAGGCGGGCCGCCTGTGCTCCCCGATGCGTGCCGACGATCCGCCTTTCCTCCACTCGGCAGGGGCATGATTTTGTGAACCGACCGGACAAGCAGGATTCCTTTTGCCCCGCTCCGCCCTCTCCTGCACTCTGCGCGCTGTGAAACGCGCCATCTATGCAGGCTCCTTCGATCCGATCACCAATGGACATCTCGACGTGCTCACGCGCGCGGCGAAGGTCTTTGATCAGGTCGTGCTGGCCATCGCGGTGAACTCGGAGAAGGTCGGACTTTTCACGACCGAGGAGCGGGTCGCGCTGCTGAAGGAGACGGTCGCGCCGCTGCCGAATGTGCGCGTGACGCATTTCAACGGGCTGCTCGTGGAATTTGCGCGGATCGAGAAGGCGAGCGCGATCATCCGCGGACTGCGCGCGGTGAGCGACTTCGAGTTTGAATTCCAGATGGCGCTGATGAACCGCCGCCTCGAACCGATGTTGGAGACGCTCTTCCTCATGCCGAAGGAGGAATACAGCTACGTGAGTTCGCGGCTGGTGAAGGAGGTCGCGCGGCTCGGCGGCGATGTCGCGGCGTTCGTGCCGCCGTGCGTGGTGGTCGCGCTGCGCACGAAATTTTCGAGGTGAGAATTGCTCACCCGGAGGGTGAAAGGAAATTTGCCGATGGCGCGAACCACCGGATCGCATCCAAACAATGAAGCGCTGCGGATGGCGCGCTGGAACATGAACGCTTTCCGACGCCCCCGCGGCGGGTTTCCTGCCGTCCGTGATCCGGCGGCTTGCGACACCGGCATCTAATTTCCGCAGGTCCTCCGGGCCATTTGCAGCGGCATCGTAGGCAAGCGCCCGGCCATACGCATTGTCGCAATGCCCTATCGCTCCACCTTCATCGGCGCGACCGGCCTGCCATCGCTCCACGCGCCCATGCTCGCATCCACCGCGAGCGGCTTCGCGGAAAATGCCGAGTCCATCAGCGAATCGAATGTCCGCCACATGCCGAGCCAGTCGAGCGCATCGGTCGCGATGCGGCTCCAACTGATCGGCGCAAGATGGTTCGCATTCAGCGGCGGCGTGCCGTGCGTGTCGCTGCGCAGCGTGATGAACGCCCGCTCGCGCACATGCTTCGTGTCGCGCCAGATCGCCCGCGCAGTCCCTTCGCCCACGAGCCCGTCCTCCTCGCCGATCATCACGATCAATTTCAACGCCGCGGGAAATTTTCCGCAGTCCTCCATCGGGATGATCTTGAAGCCGCCGTTCTTCCCCTGCCCCGGCTCGACGATCATCGCCGCCTTCGCCACGGGGAGTTTTTCCGAAGCCGCGAGCACTGCGTAATTCGCCGTCTGCACGCCGCCCGCCGAGTGGCCGACGAGCGCGACGCGTTCGAGGTCCGGCTTCACATGGCCGGGCTGTGCGAGGACGGCGAGCGCATCGCGCACCGCCGCAGCCGTGTTGGGAAAAAACTCGGTCGCAGGCGAGAGCAGCTTCGCCTGATAGCGCGGATACACGACGATGTTCCCGCGCTTCGCGAGATGGTTCACCCAGCCGCGATAAGTGTCCGGCGTCATCGCAGTCCAGCCGTGGAGGAAAATCACGAGCGGCGCGCTCTTCGGCGCGGGCTGCGCGGGCTCGACGATCCAATACTGCGTCCCACCCTCGCCGTGCTCCGTCTCCCTCACGCTGCGGTGCGCGTAGTCCGATCCGCCCGGCCCGCGCGCCGGCTGCCTCGGCGGCGACGCCTTCACCGCAAGCGCCGAATCATCGGACACCTGCGCGCCATTTTCCGCCGCCGCGCACAGCACGGAACCGAGCGACAGCGCAGCGACGACAAGACGGAACGTTTTCATCAAGCCTGCTTCTTTCGCGCACGCACGGCACGCAGCCAAGCACACTTTCGCCCGCAGCCGCCGAAGGCAGGACATCCTTGCCCCGCGACACGCGCACGCCTTTCATCGGCGCATGTTCACTCGCTCGCCCGGCAGTCCCATTTCCATCGTCACCGGTTCCGCCGGATTCCTCGGCTCGCATCTCACCGACCGCCTTCTCGCCGAGGGCCACCGCGTCATCGGCATAGACAATTTCATCACGGGCAACGTCGCCAACTTCGCGCATCTCGCGGGCAACGAACGCTTCCGCTTCATCAAGCACGACGTCTCGAATTTCATCTACCTCCCCGACGACGTGGATTTCGTCTTCCACTTCGCCTCGCCCGCATCGCCGATTGATTACCTCGAGTTCCCCATCCAGACGCTGAAAGTCGGATCGCTCGGCACGCACAACACGCTCGGACTCGCGAAGGACAAGGGCGCGGGCTACCTCATCGCGAGCACGAGCGAATGCTACGGCGACCCGCTTGAGCATCCGCAAAAGGAAACCTACTGGGGCAACGTGAATCCCGTCGGCCCGCGCGGCTGCTACGACGAGGCGAAGCGCTTCTCCGAAGCCATGACGATGGCCTATCACCGCGCGCACAACGTCAACACCCACATCGTCCGAATCTTCAACACCTACGGCCCGCGCATGAGGCTGCGCGACGGACGCGTCGTCCCCGCATTCATCGGACAGGCGCTCACGGACAAGCCCCTCACCGTCTTCGGCGACGGCTCGCAGACACGCTCCTTCTGCTACTGCACCGACCTCATCGACGGCATCTTCAAGCTATCTCAATCCGGCTACCACGAGCCCGTGAATATCGGCAACCCGCGCGAGATGACTATCAAGAAATTCGGCGAACACATCATCAAATTCACCGGCACGAAATCGTCGTTCGACTTCAAGCCCATCCCCGTGGACGACCCGAAAGTCCGCCGCCCCGACATCACCCTCGCCAAGACCCTGCTCGGCTGGGAGCCGAAGGTCAGCTTCGAGGAAGGCATCACAAAGACCATCGAGTTCTTCCGAGGCCGAGTCGCCGCAGGCGATCCGGTGGCGTAAACTGCGCACACCAAATCCCCTCGCGGCTTTGAGGCCGTCTTGGTTTGATGGACATGTGTGTCCGATTGCAAACTCGCGCCTTGGAAACGCGCGCGGGGGGCGCGTTCCACCGGTTTCATCCATCCCTTCGGGCCAGCGTAGCTTAGTACGGCAGCACGGGCCTGAGCGCCTCGGCCCAGATGGCGTAGCCTTTTGCTGAGGGGTGAAGAAAATCACTCAGCACGTCCTTAGAGATCGAGCCATCGGCATTGGTGAGCTTCGCCGTGATATCGAGAAAGGTGATCTGGGGCTTCGTCGCGAACTTGCCGATAAGCCCGTTGATCGCGGCGATCTTCGCACGATCTGGGTTGTTGGGTTTCTCGCCTCGCGGGAAGACCGCCATGAGGATGATTTGCGCCTGCGGGCACTTCGCCGCGGACTTCTCAAGTATCACGCCGATGCCTTCCGCAATCTCCGTGGGTGTGTTCTCGCGCGCGTTCTTGGAGGAAGTCAGGTTGTTTGTGCCAATGAGCAAGACGATGGCTTTTGGCGAAAGGCCGTCCAGTTCGCCAAGTTCGATGCGCTTGAGCACATTCTGCGTGCGGTCCCAACCGAAGCCCAAGTTAAGAACAGACCGGTCCCTGAAGAGTGTCTTCCATGAGTCCGTGCCGCGATTTCCTTTCGATGAGTAATCCTCTGGTACCCCCCCCATAGGTGGGTGATGGAATCACCAATGAGCACGACTTCGGGCTTGACCGCATCTTTTATAGCCATGACGGCGGCATGGCGTTGATCCCAGTCGTAGAAGTCTTTTTCTAGTTTGCCCGCAGCGATGATGGCAGTGTTGCCAGTAGGCGCATGCTGCCAGGATGGCAAGATCGCCACGAGAATGAGGGCAAGGACAACGACCCCGAAGCTGACGTGTAACTTTCGCATGAAGCTCATCACCGCAACTCCCTACTTCACCGGCTGCCGCCCGACGCCGTAGTACAGGAAGCCGAGTTCCTTCATCGTGGCGGGATCGAAGAGATTCCTGCCGTCGAAAATGAGCGGGGTGTGCATGGCGGCTTTCACCTCGGCGAAGTCCACGTTGGCGAATTCCTTCCACTCGGTGGCGAGGACGAGGGCTTCGGCTCCGGTGACGGCTTCGAGCGGGGTCTTCGCGAGCTTCACGCTGGCGGGGATGAGCTTCCACTCGACGGCTTTTTCCATGCCCTTCGGGTCGTAGGCGGTGACGATGGCGCCCTCGGCGACGAGGCGGTTCACGAGGTCGATGGCGAGCGAGTTGCGCACGTCGTCGGTGTCGGGCTTGAAGGTGAGGCCCCAGACGGCGATCTTCTTTTCCTTCAGGACCCAGAGGCCGTCGCGGAGTTTTTTGAGGAAGCGTTCGAGCTGGGCGGCGTTGATGCGCTCGACTTCCTTGAGCAGGGTGAATGGGGTGCCGAGTTCGTCGGCGATGGCGATGAAGGCCTTCACGTCCTTCGGGAAGCAGGAGCCGCCGTAGCCAAGGCCGGCATTCAGGAAGGAGCGGCCGATCCGGCGGTCCATGCCGATGCCGTCGGCGACGAGTTCGACGTCGGCGCCGCTTGCCTCGCAGATGGCGCTGAGGGCATTGATGTAGCTGATCTTGAGCGAGAGGAATGAATTCGCGGCGTGCTTGATGAGTTCGGCGCTGTTCACGTCGGTGACGAGGACGGGGGCCTTGAACGGATCATAGACGCGGCGCATGAGGTCGGTGGCGCGGTCGCTCGAGGTGCCGACGACGATGCGGTCGGGCTTCATGAGGTCGGGCACGGCGCAGCCTTCACGGAGGAATTCGGGATTTGAGACGACGTCGAATTCCGCGGCGGGATTGTAGCGGCGGATGGTGCCGGAGACGCGCTCGCCGGTCTTCACGGGGACGGTGCTCTTGTCCACGATGACGCGATATTGGCCGGGCTTGAGCGCGGCGGAGATTTCGCGGGCGACCTTTTCGATGAAGGTCATATCCACCGAGCCATCCGGCTGTGGCGGCGTGGGCACGGCGATGAAGACGACCTGGCTCGCGTCCACCCCTTCCTGCGTGGAGGTGGTGAAGCGCAGGCGTTTCGCGCCGACATTCCGATGCACGAGGTCCTCGAGGCCCGGCTCGTAGATCGGGATCTTGCCCGCCTGGAGCATGTCCACTTTCCGCTGGTCGTTATCCACGCAGATGACGTGGTGGCCGACTTCAGCGAAGCAAGCGCCTGTGACGAGGCCGACGTAACCGGAACCGATGATGCAGAGATCCATAGAGGTAAAAAGGGGTGCGACTTATCGGCAGAACGCGGGCGTGCGGCAAGGGGAAGTTGGCGGGGACATTCAACGTCCGAGGTTTGTGATCGCCTGGCGGTGGATCGCTGCGCGTGAACGTTTGGCTCCGCGCATCGAGACTGGAGCCGTTCAAACAATCGTGTAGCCATGTTCCGGATTCCGAGTTCAGCGGCGCGGAGTGCCGGTGGAACGCGACCTCCCGGGCGCGTTTCCCGGATGGAATGCTTGCGCCCCGCCGAAGAAGCGTGCCCGGAGGTCACGCTCCACCGGCGCTCCGCGCCGCCATGATGCAGGACGCTCAATCGCCAGTCCCAACATCAAACATCGGCCATGGATTCTGTTGAAATGCTCCAGAACCCCTACAGATCGTCCGCGGGCTTCTTCGGCTTCGCCACGCCCGATGCTGCGGGCGGGGCGACGGCGGGATCGGCTAGCGCGGGGACAAGTTCGTTCACGTCCGTGGCGGCGGCGGGGACGAAGAAGACGTTGTTGCTCCAAGAGACGCGGACATTCGCGCCCTCGTTCGCGAGGTAGCGGAGCACGGTGCCTGCGGGCAGTGTGACCTGGCCGCTTGGCAGCATGACTCCGATTCCTTGGACGAGCTTCACAGCGGTGCGTGGCGCGGAGGCAGCCGGGGGCGTGACCGTAGCGGGAGCCTCGGGTGTCAGCGGTGGCGCAGCGGGCGGCGGCACTGTCGGCTTTTCCTCGGGTATTGCGGGAACGGCGGGCACCGCGGGCTTCTCGGTGTTAATCGGCGGGGCGGGCGCGGGAGGATCGTTTGGCACCGCGGGTGCCGGGACGGGATCGGGCGCGGGCGCGGGCGGTGAGGGCTTGTCTGGCGGCAGTTCGGGCAGCTTGTTTTCGGCGTTCAGTTTTCCAGGCGGCTCCAGCGCGGGATCTTTCGGCAAAGGATCCTTCGAGGCGAGCGGACCGGTCTGCGTGTCCTTTTTCTCCGGCGACGTGGGAGTGGCCGTCGTGCCCTGACTGTTCGATTTCCTCCAATAGTGGTGGCCGATGAGAATTCCGCCGAGCGCGATCACTCCGAGGAGCACGCCGCGGATC
>BJFP01000236.1 GCA_014189875.1 Verrucomicrobiota bacterium
AGAGCGGCTGGATGTCGCGTGCAAAATCCACCAGGCCGCTGGCGGCGGGCGGAAGCTTGCTCAAGTCGAGCGGGGCCTCCTTGGGTTCCGCCGCCGAAAGTGACAAGGCTGCTCCAAACAGGAGGGCAAGGAGAGTTGCGTGCGTGGCCACGGTTATTAGTCTGTCTGCAGGAATTTGCTTTCGCGCCCGCCGCACCGGAAACGGTCAGAACGGGGATCGGCGTCGGGGAGTGAGGGGGTCTGGGGGGAGCGAGGGGTGGCGGAAGGTTGAATTGTGAAGGAAGAAGGATGAATGGGAGGTTTCACGCGGCTCCGCAATGAAGATTTCCGGCAGGAGCATGCGGTCGTGGAGGGATTCATGCGCTCAGTTGTTGTTCCCGAGCATGATGACCCGCTCCGCATGGCCAAACTATATTTTTGTAAAGTTTTGGCAGCGGTTTTGAAGCGAGACTGGAGGCGGGAGACTTCAGGCTGAAGGTGAGGGCATCAGAGTGGCACCACTCGCCCCAGTCGGAATCGAGGAAAAAGGACAAGGGACAGATTGATAGTCAGCGGGACGCGGTGAAAGGCGCGCTGGCTGATTTTCCGTGAGTGCATTGCCGGATGTAAATCCCTGTCCGCCGGTCACCCTATCCCAACGGCAGATAGATGACATGGCCGCGCGCATCCGCTTCTCCGCCGGTTTTTGCCACCAACTCGAGGTCGGCGATGCACTGGCCGATGGAAACCTGAAGCTGATGGGCATAGACGATGGCGGTGGAGCGATAATGCCAAACGCAGTTGAAAACTGGTGGATTTAGAAAACGGCGCTGAGGCGCAACAGACACTCTGCATCGAGGGCCAAAGGCCCGGTGATATGCCAGCCCAGGGAAAGCGAGTGCGCCGTGTGAGGGCTGTAAGGCCCTTTTACGCGGGAACGAGCGCAGCCCTGGGTCTGCGGTCCAAAAAGGACAAAGCCCTGAAGGGGCGCGACAGCGGAGAGCCATGGCGCCGCCCCTTCAGGGCTTGGACTGTTTATTGTCGTGACCCAGGGCGTTGCCCTGGGCTGGCATGTCACCGGGCCTTTGGCCCTCGATACATCGGCGTCTCAACCGTTTTTCGGCTATCAGCCGGTTTTCACCTTGAATTGGTACAACGTAGGCGCTGCGCGACCGCACGCCGCATCTTGCGCAGACTCGTGCCGTTCACATTTCTTTTACAACTTCGGCACGTCCGGCTGACAACGTGCGCGGCTGCCATCGGGTAGCGTCGCGGGACTTGAGACTGCGCATTTTCTCCATCACCTGCCTGAAGGCGGCGACGACTTCCGGTGCGGGGAGGTCCCCAAATCGCGGGGTTGAACAGCGCGGACTCAAGACGCCAGAATGAAAACGATCCCCAACCCGACATCTCCTATGAAAACACGACTCACGCTTGCCATCCTGTTTCAATTTTTCCTGATGCCCTGCATGCTGCTCGCGGCGGGCAAGCGTGACGCGATGTGGAAGGAAGTCACCGACGCCGAGGGCAAGGGACTGCCGAAGACGGCGATCGAAAAGCTCGGGCCGATCATCCAGCAGGCGATGGCGGAGAAGGCTTATCCCGAGGCGATCAAGGCGGTCGCTCGGAAGATTGCATTCGAGGGGCAGATCGAGGGGCAGAAGGCGGAGGAAAAAATCACGCGCCTGGAGGCTGAGATTGCGAAGGCGCCGAAGGAGATGGTGCCGGTGATGGATGCGATCCTCGCGGACTGGTACTGGCATTATTTCCAGCAGAACCGCCACCGCTTCATGCAGCGTACGGCGACGGCGGAGGCTCCGGGGAAGGACATCACGAGCTGGGATCTGCCGCGAATTTTCGCCGAGATTGACAAGCAGTTCACGAAGGCGCTCTCGGCGGAGGCGGAGCTGAAAAAAATCAAGGTCGCGGATTACGATGAGCTGCTGCAAAAGGGCACTGTGCCGGACAGCTACCGGCCCTCGATGTTTGATTTCATCGCGCACGAGGCGCTCGCATTTTACACGTCGGGCGAGCAGGCGGGATCGAAGGCGGAGGACTCGTTTGAGATTTCGGCGGAGAGCCCGATTTTTGCAGCGCCTGCGGAATTTTTGAAATGGGAGCCGGCGACAACGGACAAGGATTCGATCTCGCTCAAGGCGATCCGGCTTTACCAGAACCTGATGCGTTTCCACGCAGAGGATGCGGACAAGTCTGCGCTGCTGCACGGCGATCTGGAGCGGCTGATCCTCGGGAAGAACAAGGCGTTCGGCGAGGAGAAGAATGCGCGCTACAAGGCGGCGCTGAAGCGATTCGTGGACGAGTGGGCGGATCATGAGATCTCCGCTTGGGCACGCTCCGAATGGGCGCATGTGCTGCACGGCGAGAACGAACTCGTGGAGGCGCACAAGATCGCGAAGCAGGGCGAGCAGACGTATCCGAACAGCATCGGCGGAAAGATGTGCTTCAACCTCGTGCGGCAGATCGAGGCGAAGTCGTCGCGCGTCGAGACGGAGCGTGTTTGGAATGCGCCGCTGCCGACGATTGATGTCCACTACCGGAATCTCACGGACATCCATTTCCGTCTTGTGAAAATGGACTGGGTGGATCGCGTGAAGCGTTCGCAGGGAAATCCGCAGTGGCTGAACCAGAATGATCGCAAGGAGCTGCTGCGCGCAAAGCCGGAGATCGAGTGGTCGGCGAAGCTGCCGGCGACGGATGATTTCCGCGAGCGCGTGGAGGAAATCCCCGCGCCGAAGGATGTGAAGGCTGGCTTCTATTTTCTGATCGCGAGCCACGACAAGGGATTCACCGAGGCGAACAACATGGTTTCATTCACGGATTTCTGGGTGAGCGATCTTGCGCTCGTGATGCGCTGGCAGTGGGGCGATGAAAAGGTCGAGGGCTTCGCGCTGGAGGCGAATTCGGGCAATCCGATCGAGGGCGCGGACATCCAGTTCTGGGTGCAGGAGAACAATGGGAAATTCAGTGCAGGGCCGAAGACGAAGTCGGATGCGAACGGACGCTTTTCCGGCCAGACACCGCAGGGGCGGGGGGCGTTCGTCCACATGACGCATAAGGATCAGCAGCTTGCCTCGGGCAACGCATATTCGAATCACCGTCAAAACCGTCAGCCCGATGTGCATTCGCAGACGATTTTCTTCACGGACCGCTCGCTGTATCGTCCGGGGCAGACGATCCAGTACAAGGGCATCTGCATCCGCGCGGATCGGGACAAGGACGACTACAAGACGCTCGGCGGGCAGACGCTCACGGTGATTTTTCAGGACGTAAACGGGAAGGAAGTCGCGCGGGCGAAGCACACGGCGAACGACTATGGATCGTTCAGCGGCAGCTTCACGGCGCCGCGCGACCGGCTCGCGGGGCACATGATGATCCGCACCGAGGGCGAGCCGCACGGCGGTGCTGGATTCAACGTGGAGGAATACAAGCGGCCGAAATTCCAGGTGACGATGGATGCACCGAAGGAGGCGGCGAAGCTGAACGCGAAAGTCTCGGTGCCCGGTAAGGCGACCGCCTACACGGGCGCGGCAATCGGCGATGCGAAGGTGAAGTATCGCGTGGTGCGCGAGGTGCGTTTTCCGATTTGGTGGGGCGCGTGTTTCTGGTGGCGGCCCATGCCGGCGCAGGGCGCGCAGGAGATCGCGCACGGCACGGCGATGACGAAGGCGGATGGAAGTTTCGCGGTCGAGTTTGACGCGAAGCCGGATGCCAGCGTGCTGGAAAAGGACGAGCCGACTTTTCACTACACGGTCCATGCGGACGTGACGGACACGACGGGCGAGACGCGCTCGGGCCAGCGCAGCGTGAATGCGGGCTACACGGCTTTGCAGGCATCGCTCTCCGCGGAGGAATGGCAGACGGATGCGAAGGCGGTGGAGGTGAAAATTTCCACGCAGACGCTCGATGGCGACGGCAAGTCGGCGCAGGGGACTTTGAAAATCTATCACCTCAAGCAGCCGGACAAAGTCGTGCGCGCGAGCCTTCACGGTCGCGGGATGCCGATGCCGCGCCGTGGCAAGGTGGGCGGAGGAAAGATCGTGCCGGCCGGTGCGCCGGTGCCGAAGCCCGATCCGGCGAATCCGAACTCATGGGAACTTGGTGCGGTCGCGGTGGAGCGCGGGTTCGCGACCGACGGCGCAGGCAAGGGATCGCTGTCGTTCAAGCTCGGCGCAGGGCCGTACCGCGCGATGCTGGAGACGAAGGATCGCTTCGGCAAGAAGGTGACGGCGCAACTGAACGTGCAGGTGCTGAAGCTCGACAACAAGAGCCTCGCCGTGAAAATCCCGAACCTCGTCGCAGCGCCGAAGTGGACGCTGGAACCGGGCGATGAATTCATGGCGCTCTGGGGCACGGGCTACGACTCGGGCCGCGCGTTCATCGAGATCGAGCATCGCGGAAAGATGCTCCAGAGTTTCTGGACGGAGCTCGGGCTCGCGCAGCAGCAGGTGAAACAGAAAGTATCCGAGGGGATGCGCGGCGGCTTCACGCTGCACGTCACGATGGTGCGCGAGAACCGCGCCTACCTCACTTCGCGCCACGTGGACGTGCCGTGGAGCAACAAGCAGCTCACGGTGAAGTGGGAGCATTTCGTTTCCAAAATGGAGCCTGCGCAAAAGGAGACCTGGACCGCGGTGATCACCGGGCCCGATGCGAAGAAGGCCGTCGTCGAGATGGTCGCCGCGATGTATGATCAGTCGCTCGATGCATTCCTCGCGCATCAGTGGCAGAAGGCGTTCGCGGTTTTCCGGCAGGACCATTCACTCCGGCAGGCGCAGTTTGAAAATTCGCTGCGGCAGCTCAATCATCTGCAGGGCAACTGGCCGATGGAGCAGAAGGGCGTGGACATTTCGTACCGCCGCTACCCCGAGGCGATCTCTGCGAACATCTGGATGAATCACATGATGTACGGCGGCCGAGGACGAATGATGGCTGGCAACGCGATGCCGATGGCAAGCGCTCCGATGGCGACGATGGATGGGGCACCCGAGATGGCGATGAAGGCTGCAAGGAGCGAGGGGCTGGCTGACGAGCAGGCCAAGGGCGGGGGATTGAGAGAGAAGGAAAAGCAGTCTGCCGACAAGGCGGGCGGCGGTGGTGCCGTGCGTCCTGCGCCTCCGGCACCGGATCTCGGCAAAGTCTCCGCGCGGAAAAATCTGAACGAGACGGCGTTCTTTTTCCCGCACCTGCTCGCCCGCGAGGACGGCTCGGTGGCGATGGAGTTCACAATGCCGGAGGCGCTCACGACGTGGAAATTCATGGGCTTCGCGCACGACCGCGATTTGCGCGCGGGGTTCATCGAGGACAAGGCGATCACGGCGAAGGAGATCATGGTGCAGCCGAATGCGCCGCGCTTCCTGCGCGAGGGCGATGCGCTGGAGTTCACGGTGAAAGTGTCCAACCAGTCGCCGACGCGCCAGCAGGGCTCGGTGCGGCTCGCGCTCTCGGATGCGCGCACGGGCAAGGCGGTGGATGCGCAGTTTGAAAATGCGAAGACGGATCTGAATTTTGATCTGCCTGCGAGCGAATCGCGCAGCTTCTCGTGGAAGCTGAAGGTGCCCGATGGCGCTGACCCGCTGAGCTACAAGGCCGTCGGTTCGACGGGCCGACTCTCGGACGGCGAGGAAGGGCTGCTCCCGGTGCTCTCGCGGCGCACGCTCGTCACGGAATCGCTGCCGCTGCCGGTGCGCGGACCGCAGACGAAGAAGTTCGATTTTACCAAGCTGATCGAGAGCGGAAAATCGGACTCGCTGAAGTCGCAGACGCTCACGGTGCAGATGGTGTCGAACCCTTCGTGGTATGCGGTGATGGCGCTGCCGTACCTCATGGAGTTCCCGCACGAGTGCACGGAGCAGACATTCAACCGGCTCTATGCAAATGCGCTCGCGCGGCACATCGCAGCGTCTGATCCGAAAATCCGCGGCGTCTTTGATCAATGGAAAGGCACGCCCGCGCTGGACAGCCCGCTGGAGAAAAATCAGGACCTCAAGTCCGTGATTCTCGAGGAGACGCCGTGGGTGCGGCAGGCGCAGGCGGAGAGCCAGGCGCGGAAGAATGTCGGCATCCTTTTCGACGACAACCGGCTCAACACCGAGACCGCGCGGCTGCTGCGCAAGCTCGGCGAGATGCAGCACGGCGACGGCATGTGGCCGTGGTTCCCCGGCGGACACGGCAACGAATACATCACGCTCTACATCACGACGGGCTTCGGCCGGCTGCGGCACCTCGGCGTGAAGATTGACACGGCGCCCGCGGTGAAGGCGCTCGGTGCGCTCGACGGGTGGATCGAAAAAACCTACCGCGAGATTTTGAAGCACGGCAAAAAAGAGGACAATCACCTCAGCGCGACGATCGCATTTTACCTCTATGGCCGCAGCTTTTTCATCGGCGAAAAACCGGTCGCGCCGCAGCACAAGGAAGCCGTGGATTACTTCCTTGGTCAGGCGCGCAAATTCTGGCTGAAGCTCGATCGCCAGTCGCAGGGACACCTCGCGATTGCGCTCACGCGCTTCGGCGACAAGCCGTCCGCGCTGGGCATCATGAAATCCATCAAGGAATTCTCCGTCGAGAACGAGGAGATGGGGATGTTCTGGCGCGACACCGAGGCGTCGTGGTGGTGGTACCGCGCGCCGATCGAGACGCAGGCGCTCATGGTCGAGGCGTTCGATGAAGTCATGGGCGACGCGAAGGCGGTCGAAGATTGCAAGGTGTGGCTCTTGAAACAAAAGCAGACGCAGGACTGGAAGACGACGAAGGCCACGGCGGACGCGATCTACGCGCTGCTGCTTCGCGGCGACAACGCGCTCGCATCCGACGAACTCGTGCAACTCACGCTCGGCGGCGAGGCGATCAAGCCCGAGAAAGTCGAGGCCGGCACCGGCTTCTACGAGCAGAAATTCGTGCGCGGCGAGATCAAGCCGGAGCAGGGACACATCACGCTCAAGAAAGTGGACAAGGGCGTCGCGTGGGGCAGCGTGCATTGGCAATACCTCGAGGACATGAGCAAGGTGACGGCCTACGAAGGCACGCCGCT
>BJFP01000237.1 GCA_014189875.1 Verrucomicrobiota bacterium
TGGCCTACGAGCAGGCCGGCTGGATGGTGGACAAGCTGAAGGCGAGCGCCGTCGAGGCCGAACTGCTGACGCTGGAGGGAGCAGGCCACGGCTTCAAAGGCGCGGATGCTGAGAAGGCCGAGAAGGCGCTGCTGGCGTTCTTCGGCAAGCACCTGAAGCCGGCGCGCTGACGCTCATCGGCAGGGCTATCGCGCGCTCAGGATTCAGGCGTTTCTGATATTCGCGGCGGTGGCGCATCGGCGTCGTGCCGGTGGATTTCTTGAACCGCTTCACGAAGGAGCTGTGGTCGTAGAAGCCGCAGTTCACCGCGATCTCGGAGATGCTCGCGGCGCTGTGCAGGATGGCATCGCCCGCGTGAAACAGCCGCACCTGCTCGACGAACGCATACGGCGTCATCTTCATGCGCTGCCTGAAGACGCGCATGAAGTGGCTCTCGGAAAAGCTGCACAGCTTCGCGAGCTGGCCGACGGTGATGCGATCGGCGTAGTGCCTCGAAATGTGCTCGATGGCGGGCAGCAGGCGGTTCAGTTCCGCGTCGCGGCCCATCACGTCGTTGTATTTCTCGTTGATGGTGATGAGGCCGATCACTTTTCCTTTCCGGTCGTGCAGAGGGAACTTGCTGGAATAAGACCATTGCGTTGGGTGATCGAAAAAGCCCGTCGCATGGATTTCGTTGATCAGCGCTTTGCCGTGCCGGAAGACTTGGAGGTCGTTCTGGCGGAAGTGCTGTGCGATGATTTTCGGGAACAGCTCGAAGTCCGTCTTTCCCACGACATCAAAGCCCGGCGCGAGATGTATGGTCTGCCGCAGCGCCCGGCTCATGTAGATGTAACGCGAGTCGAGGTTCTTGATCATGAACATCGCGCCTGGGATGCGATCCAGCGGATCGAGAATCTGCCGCAGGTCGGCGACACGCTGGAGGAATTCATTCTGAATCACGTTCATGGGAATGGCGGGATGTTACCATTTTTTGATGATCTGGCGATAGATTCGCGGGGCATTGCCGCGTAAGGTCGCCGCATGTTCTCATTCCCTCTGGCATTCAGATTCGCGCTCGTCTGCCTGCTCGCGCAACTGGCAACGGCTGCGGCACAGGAAGCATCACGCACCGCAGCGGTGGCTCCGGGTTCCGTCCTGCTCGCTTCCGCGGATGGCGTGAGCGTTTTCGATCGCGAGGGCACGATGAAGTTCGGCCAGTTCACGACTTCGCTCAAGGACGGCAAGCCGGGGCCGCTGGGATGGAGCGACATGATCTATGACGGCTGCAGGCTGCCCTCGGGAAACTACCTCTGCTCGTCGCATCACTTCGTCCGCGAGCTTTCCCCAGATGGAAAAACGCTGTGGGAATTTCGCGTGCAGGCGCCGGTGGAGTTGAAGACATGCGTGCCGCTGCCAAACGGCGACGTGATGACGATGGATGCCGCGCAGATGGAACTGGTGCAGCTCACCGACCACGGGCAGCGCATCGCGAAGCGCATCCCGGTGCCGACCGACAAGAAGGCGTCCCCGCACAACCGCTACAACCTCCTGCGCCGCACGGCGGCGGGCACCTTCCTGCTCGCGCTGCGTGCGGAGAAGGCATTCGTCGAGGTGGATGACTCGGGCAGGGAACTGTGGCGGCATCCGGTGCCCGACCTTCCCGTCGCGGCGGAGCGGCTCGCGAATGGGAACACCCTGATGAGCTGGCTGGGTGGCATGATCGAAGCCGCGCCGAACCATGAGATCGTGTGGGAACTCAAGGCTGCCGACGTCACGGAGTTTCCCGTGATCATCTTCGGCGGCTTCCATCGTTTTCCGAACGGCAACACGCTCATCGCGAATTCCGACTGGCACTACAAGGCGGCCGGCGAGAACCGCGTGCAGGTCTTCGAGGTCACCCGCGACAAGAAGGTGGTGTGGAAGCTCGGGACGGACGCGTTTACCGGGAAGAAGCCCGGATCATTGGAGCCGAAGACCGGCAACGTGGAGCACCGGCTCATCGGACTGCAGTGGCTTGATGCAACCCAATGAAACTGCTCGCCACAGCCGCATTGCTTCTCGTCGCGCGGATCGCGGGCGCGGACGATTTTTTTGCATCGAAGGTCGAGCCATTGTTGAAGCAGCGCTGCTTCGAGTGCCATTCGCACGAAAAGAAAATCAAAGGCGGACTGGCGCTGGACTCAAAGTCGGGATGGGAAAATGGCGGCGAGAGCGGGCCGGCAATCGTGCCCCGGAAGCCGGAGGCGAGCCTGCTGATCAAGGCCGTGAGCCATGTGGAGAAGGATTTGAAAATGCCGCCGAAGAAGATGCTTCCGGCGGCGGAGATCGCGCTGCTCGCGGAGTGGGTGCGGCAGGGGGCGCACGATCCGCGGGTAGCAATCTCGAAGCCTGCGGCGGATCTCGCAGCGGATGGCGCATGGGAGGCGGAGTTTCAAAAGCGGCTCGACTGGTGGAGTCTCAAACCAATGCGCCGCGCGGGGCCTCCCGTGGTGAAAGACACCGCATGGTCACGCGAGCCGGTGGACCGTTTCGTGCGTGCGGCGCTGGATGCGGCGAAGCTGCCGCCTGCAGTACAGGCGGAACCGGAGCTGCTGCTGCGCCGCCTTTCATTCGTGCTCACAGGCCTGCCGCCGACACCGGAGCAGGTGGGGGCCTTTGCGCGGAAGCATGATGAGCAGGCGTATGAGCAGCTCGTGGATCAGCTTTTGCAGAGTCCGCACTTCGGCGAACGCTTCGCGCGGCACTGGATGGACGTGGTGCGCTACACGGACACCTACGGCTACGAATGGGACAATCCGGCGAAGGGTTCGTGGGAGTTCCGCGACTATCTCATTCGTGCGTTCAACGGTGATGTCGGCTTCGACCAACTCCTGCTTGAACAGATCGCGGGCGATCTGCTGGTGAAGTCGCGCATCAACAGCGAACTCGGCACAAACGAGAGCCTGATCGGCCCGATGTTCTACCACATGGGCGAGCACCGGCACGGCAGCAGCCTGATGTTCAACGGCATTCACCAGGAGATGGTGAACAACAAGATCGATGCGTTCTCGAAGGCGTTCCTCGCCACGACGGTCGCCTGCGCGCGCTGCCACGACCACAAGCTCGAAGCCGTGTCGCAGCGCGATTACTACGCGCTCGCCGCCGTATTCACCACGCCGCGCTGGACCTCCCGCGTCGTGGATGCGCCGGGAAAGAACGATGCGGCGATCGCGAAACTGAAGGAACTGCGTGATGCGATCCGGAGGGAGCTTGCAGCACTGTGGGGCAGCACGCTCCTCACACCGTCATCCTTGAAGGGCGCTCTCGGCGACACGGGCAAAGCCAAGCCGCAGATGCATGAGATCGCATATCCGCTCGTCCGGTTCGCACAGCATGAGAAGGATGTTGCTGCTGCATGGATCGAGCTGAAGAAAGAATGGCAGACGGCGCGTGAACAGCGTCGCAAGACGAACGCGGCCTTCAAGCCGCTCGCGGATTTTTCTGATCCATCTCTTCCGAAAGGCTGGGTGAGCGAAGGCGATGGCATGACGCATGGCTACGTTGCTGACGCGACACCGCTCATTGCGCTGGAGGGCGACGCGATCATCTCGCGTCTGTTGCCGCGCGGCTATCACACTCACGCATTGTCATCGAAGCTGCCGGGAGCGCTGCGCATGCCGCCGGAGCACGTCGTGCCGGGCAAGTTTGTCAGCGTGCAGATCGCAGGCGGCGAGTTCGGCGGCTATCTGGTGATAGACGATCACGCGTTTCAGAATGAACCTGTCTCCTATCTCAGCAACGCGGAGCCGCAGTGGAAATCCTTTGCCGATGCCGAACTGAAGAACGGCGTGCAGCAGGTTACTGTGGAGTTCGCCACGTCTTCGCTGAATCCCAATTTCCCTGGGCGCACAGGCCTCGCGGGGCTGAAGAATTCCGACTTCGGCTACGACAAGCGAAGCTGGCTGGGCATCACGGGCATCGTGTCGCACGACGCAGGCGGCACGCCGCAGAATGAACTCGATGCGTTCACGGAACTGTATGAGTTCGATGCGCCGAAGACTGGCGAGGAAGCGTGGATGCGCACTGCAGACTGGTTTTCAGCCGCGGTGAAGCGCTGGTGCAATGGTCGCACGCAGGCGGGTGATCGCGCCGTGCTCGACTGGCTGTTCGTGAAGAATCTGCTTCCGAACAAGGCTGCGGCAGGCAGCAGGCTCGCGGCTTTGGTGAATGAATATCGCGACGTTGAGAGCCGCATCGCATTTCCGCGCACGGTGAACAGCATGGATGAACGCGAGACTGCGAAGGCAGCCTATCCGCTGAACGTGCGCGGCAACGTGGACGCGCCCGGTCAGCCCGTGCAGCCGGATTTTCTCCGGATGTTTGCGGGCAGGAATGAAGTGGCGCACAGTAAGGGCAGCGGACGGCTCGAACTCGCGGAGGCGCTGCTGCACTCGGAGCATCCGCTCACGTCGCGAGTGTATGTGAATCGCGTGTGGCAGTGGATTTTCGGCACCGGGCTTGTCGCGACGCCGGATGACTTCGGCCGCCTCGGCGCGAAACCCTCGCATCCCGATCTGCTCGACTGGCTCGCGCTCGAGTTCGTCCGCGAGGGATGGTCTGCGAAGAAGCTCATCCGCCGCCTCGTGCTGAGCGAAACCTTCCGGCAATCCGGCACGGTCGGCGCAGCGGCGCGCGAACTCGATCCGGCAAACCGCCTGCTGCACCATTACCCGACGCGTCGGCTCGAGGCCGAGGCTATCCGCGATTCTTTGCTCGCCGTGTCGGGAAGGCTGGATCCGCAGATTTACGGACACCCGATTCTGCCGCCACGCAGCGTCGTGGATGCCAGTAAGCGTTTGTTCTCCGGCCCGCTCGATGGCGATGGGCGCCGCTCGGTCTATTTGCAGATGTCCATCATGGCCCCGCCCCAATTCCTCGTCGGATTCAACCTGCCCGATCTCAAGCTGCCCACCGGCAAACGTGACGTCACGAACGTGCCCACACAGGCGCTGACGTTGCTGAACGATCCGTTCGTAAACGCGATGGCGAAGCAGTGGGCGAAGCGTTTGGTGAGCGCATCGCATTCGTCCGCTGACGAGCGCATCCGCATCATGTTTGTGACGGCATTCGGACGCGAGCCGGACAGCGGGGAATTGCAGCGCTGGGCCGCGGCGTTGCGCGACTTCGCAGCGCCGGGTGTTGGCGATGTGATGAAGAACGAAGCCGCGTGGACGCAACTCGCGCATGCATTTTTCAACACCAAGGAATTCATCTACTACCACTAGTCTCCATGCCCCGACCGATGAACGCTTCCCCCCATTCCTCCTGCGACTGCGCCGGTCGCATCGCGTCGGCATTTTCACGGCGTGGGTTTCTTCAGCAAGCTTCCGCCGGGTTCGGCTGGCTCGCGCTGAATGGTCTGTTTGCCAGGACGGCATCCGCCGCATCGGTGCCGCATTTCCCGGCGCGGGCAAAGAACATCATCTTCTGCTTCATGGATGGCGGACCGAGCCACGTGGATACGTTCGACCCGAAGCCCATGCTGAAAAAGCACGAGGGCAAACCCATCGGTGAAGCCGCCGTGTCGAAGCGCTCGCAGTCGAGTGGTGCGAATCGCGTGTGGTTCGGCAGTCCGTGGGAGTTCAGGCAGCGGGGGCAGAGCGGTCTGTGGGTGAGCAATCTTTTTCCGCACATTGCGCAGGCGGCGGATCAAATTTGCGTCGTGCGTTCGATGGTCGGCGAGCTGCCGCTCCACGGGCAGCAGAATCTCCTGCTGCACACGGGGCGCATCATCGGGCAGGCGCCGAGCATCGGCGCATGGATCTCGTACGGTCTCGGCACGGAGAATCGCAATCTCCCCGGCTATGTCGTGCTCAACAACGACTGGGTGCCGAATGGCGGACTGGAAAATTTCGGCAGCTCATTTCTGCCAGCGAGTCACCAAGCCACGATGATGCGCGCCAAAGGTGTGCCTGTGGATAACATCGCGCCTGCCGACACCGCCGCGGTCCAGCGACGCAAGCTCGCGCTGCTCTCCGAGCAGGATACCGCGTTCGCCGCGCAAAGCTCGGACGCGAAGGCAATCGAAGGTGCCATAGCAAACTACGAGACCGCATTTCTCATGCAGAGCCATGTACCGGAGATCGCGGACACCAGTCGCGAACCCGAGCACATCCGCCGTCTCTACGGCCTCGACTCCGCCGATGTGCACCAGCGCTTCTACGCGACGCAGGCCTTGCGCGCGCGGCGATTGGTCGAGGCCGGTGTGCGTTTCGTCGAAATCACGTGCCCGAGTTTCGACGGCAACAACTCGCCGTGGGACCAGCACGACAACCTGAAAACGAACCACGAGAAGAACGCTCGCATCACCGACCAATCCGTCGCCGCGCTCATCATCGATCTTCAGCAGCGCGGGCTGCTCGATGAAACCATCGTTCTGTGGGCCGGTGAAATGGGTCGCACTCCACACACCGGCGGAGTCAGCGCAGGCAGCGGTCGGGACCACCATGTGAACGGCTATTCCATCTTCATGGCAGGCGGCGGAATCAAAGGCGGCACTAGCTACGGCGAGACCGATGAGTTCGGTAACGGCGTGGCCTCCAGCCCGGTGGATATCCATGATATCCACGCCACCATTCTGCATCAGATGGGACTCGATCACGAGCGGCTCACCTACCGCTATTCAGGCCGCAATTTCCGACTCACCGACGTCCACGGTCATGTCATCAGGGAACTGCTGAGCTGATGTGCAAGACGGCGAATTGCCTTAAGCTTTCTTTGCGTGCTGCAATTTCGCGGCGAGGACGGCCTCTATTTTTCCGAGCGGTGTACCGCACCCGGTTGATTGGACACCGGACAGGAGTATTTAGGCAGCTAAGGGCATCGTGGATTGGAAAGCAATGCGGGCTTCAACGGGAGATTGGTAGCGGAGTTTTTCGAGGCGCCAGTGGTGGTTGTAGATGGGGACGAAGGTGGCGACGGCGGCGCGGAGTTGGGCGAGGTTTTTGTAGGAGCGGCCGTGGATGATTT
>BJFP01000238.1 GCA_014189875.1 Verrucomicrobiota bacterium
TGATGACGTCCCTCCCGTCTGCTCTGCGGACAGGATTTGTCCGCATTACGGCTTACGGGCTGGTCAGAGGATTGATGACGTTGCTGGCACCCGAGAGCGAGACGGACTTGGCGATGACTTCGCCGTAGATCACCGAGTTGCCTGTCTCCTTCACAGCGCGTGTCGTGGCGAGGATGATGCCGTGGGCCTCAGAACCGCCGCTCAAAGTTACGTCGTACTGCGTGGCGTTGCTCTTCACGTTGTAGAGCACGTTTGCCTCGGTGAGACCGCCAGCGAGGGTGATTTTTGCGCCGCCAGCCAAGGACATATAACGGCTGATGTTGATGACGTAGTTTGTCGCGGCATCTCCGTGCAATACGAGGGCGGCGCTCGCTCCCTGAAGGATCAGGTCGGTGAGGTTTATCACGTAGGTCTGTCCAGGCTGACCACCACCGGTGATGCCGAAAGCTGAACTTTCGTCCTTTGCGGTAGTGATAACCGCAGTGTTACCAGGCGCTGTGTGTGTCGCGGTGAGTGCCGCGGCGGCATTCGATGCGGCGATGGCATCGGCGACACCCTGTGAAATATAGGCGGAATTGAGTCCGATGGTTCCATTGTAGTACGGATTCGAATTATTCCCTGCGAAGACATTCGACCCTAGCTGGCCGGCGCTGGTTTCGGTCACGGTGCCGTCAATGTAAGAATTCGACATGCTCAGCCTTCCGGAGCCTGAGATGCCGACATTGCCGATCACGTCGTAACTCGGGACGCTTCCGGGCGTGTAGGGAGACGGATCGGTGATGGTCACGTTTCCGCCGAGCGTGAAAATCGCCCAGTTTTTATACGTCGCTCCGGTGTTATCGTAGGCTCCGCTGGCGTTGCCGAGATTTACGGTGCCACCGATCGTGTTGTAGAAAAAATCAGCCGCTTTGACGGAGGCGGTGCCGGCGAGTGCGAGCGTGGCGACGAGGAGGGCGCGTGAGAGGCGGGACATTTTGGAGACGATTTCAGTTTTCATGGTGGGGTCGGTTCGTTTTGCGAGGGTCGGTTTGAGACGTATTTTGCGGAAAATGGTGGAGTCGGAACCGGGTGTCAATATGCATTTTTCGGTGGAACGAGCAATTGCCAGGCCGTCCGCACGATGATCGAGAGATCGAGCGCGAGCCGCCAGTTTTCGAGGTAGGAGATGTCGCTTTCCAGACGCTTGGCGATCTCGGCCTCGGAGCGGGCCTCGCCGCGGAAGCCGCGCACTTGGGCGAGGCCGGTGATGCCGGGCTTCACGAAGGTGCGGATGTGGTAGTTCGCCATCTGCTGGGCGAACTGCGCGTTGTGCTCGATCATGTGGGGCCGCGGCCCGGTCACGCTCATGTCGCCCTTGAGCACGTTGATGAACTGCGGCAGCTCGTCAATGCTGAGCCTGCGCATCCAGCGCCCGAAGCGGAAGACCCGCACGTCGCCCTGCACCGCTTGGCGGGCCTCGTCGGGGTTGTTTTCACCCATCGTGCGGAACTTGATGATCTTGAATTCGCGGTTCTGGATTCCCGCGCGCTTCTGCAGGAAGAAGAGCGAGCCGGGCGACTGGAATCGCTGCACGATCCAGATCACGAGCATGAGCGGCGGGAGGATGAAAAGGACGACGGGCAGTGCGACCGCGAGATCCAGCGCGCGCTTGGCGAAGCGGTTCACGGGGTTTTCCAGCGGCTCCTCGCGCAGCGTGATGAAGCGCATCCCCTCGTCCTCGATATGCACGACGGGGTGATCCAGCAGCTCCTCAAGATTGCTCAGGATGAGCAGGCGGATTCCCATTTTCTCGAGCACCCGGACGATATCCCGGTGCATCTCGCGCTCCTGCGGAAGCTCCAGGATGATGACCTGTGTGATTTCTTCGCGCCGGATTACGGCCTCCAAATCGGCGACCCCGCCGAGGCACGGCAGGCCGTTGAATTCCGTGCCGTCCGGGTCATCGGTGCGCAAAATGCCGACGGCGCGCAGGCCGTATGCCTCCTTGTTGCGCAGCCATCCGCGGATGCGCCCGGCATGTTCGGCCTTGCCGACGAGGAGGGTGCGCTCGACCCATTTTCCGTGGAAAATCCGCCGCGCGAGGACGCCCGGCAGCCAGTAGTTCGCCAAGAGCAGCCCGCCATAAAGGCTCACGGCGAAAATCGCGAGGAACCAGCGCGAGATGGCCTGGTCCTTGGTCCCGGCAAGATAGACGAGCAGCGTTCCGAGCGCGAAGACGACCTGCCGCACGGTGACGTGGTGCTGGGTGAGAAAACTGTGCTGCCAGAGGTTCATCCGGACGCGCGCGCGGTCACGGCTCATGGACTCGAGGAGCATGCCGATCATGACGGCGAGCGCGTACATCGGATAATGTGCGATGAGCGAGCCCTCAATGCTGGTGACCGAGGTGAACACCATCAGCCCCGACAGGATCAGGATCAATGGCACCAGCAAGAGCTGGCACAAGAGCAAGGTGCTTTGTAAACCGCGTGTGCGTTGACCGATCATTGAATATCCACTGTTCGGTATCTTGCGCCAAAATGCAAGGTCAGTTTTGTCTTTTTATCATCAGTTCCGTTTTTTTATCACACGGAGGCCGGTGAAGCGGCGGCGCTCGCGGTAGCCGATGAGGGCGCACAGCGCGATGGTGCCAATGAGGGCCGTGGTTGCAGGCTCCGGCACGGGGACGATCTCGAATCCTGTTCCAAACGCCACTTCCGTTGCGCCCGCACCGAAGCCGTCGAAGCTGATATTGGGGATGTAGCTGCCGACACCGAACACGTCGCTGCCAAAGATCAGGCGGTTGGTGTTGTCGCGGAAGTTCCCAGAATCCGTTGCCGAGGCATTCCCGAGTGAGTTCGCGTAGTCCAATCCGGATCCGTTATCCATTTGCTGAGCGTGGCCGCCGTTTGTCCGCACGCATCTGGGCGATGCGCCGGTAGCCGTCCTGCCCTTCCATGGCCAAGCGGATGCCTTGCAGCCGCTGAAGCTTCCAAGGAATTTTCTCCAAGCTTTCTGTTTCGATCACTTCGGCGGCTTGGCCGTGGACATCGATCGGACGGCGGCGGGCTGGCATGAGTCAGACCTCGTCATATGATGTTGTAATTGCAATAAGGAGCTGGTCTGACACGTCCTACTCATCGTCCACCGCGCCCGGAATCTCCTCGTGGACTTGGAATCGAAACTCGCGCAGCGCCGTGCGAGGGATGCTCATCCGACCGAAATTTTCGCTGCTGCCGATGAGGTTTTTTTCGTCGATTGCCTCCAAGTCCAGGGTCACTTGGGTGCCATCATGGCAAGTCACAAAGACATCGCCCGCCATCCGCCGGGCGCGACCACGGGAGCCCTCGGCGAGATCCATCTGGGCGACACGGGCGATGGGAAGCTCCAGGTCCGTTCCAAATGCAAACACGGAGACCTTGCCGGCCTCCAGTTTCTTGATCCGGCCTGCGGTGCTGTCGAGATTGGCAAGCCGGAGCACATCCTCCTCGGGATTGTCGGCCGCAGGCGCGTCGTCCGCGTCACTGACCATGTTGTATTTGGCGATCCGGATCTTGCCGAGCACCATCCCGGGGCACCGCGAATCAAACGCAACCGTGTATTTTGCCGGCTCGAAATCACCATTGACACGCCAGACGCCCCATTTCTTCCGATTCATGAAGAACGCGATGGTCTTCGTTCCCGGATCGATGATCATGTTGAAATGGGCACGCGCATTTGGGTCGCCGATGCCGGTCATTGGGCGGACGGGAGGCCCCTTGGGTTGCTCTATCCATCCGGCGCGTCCGCCGGATGCCACGGGAGTGCCGCCGATACCGACCCGACCGGAGTTGATATCCAGCGTCAGGCTGCACTTCGAATTGCAGGTGAGCTGCATCTTCAAGGATGGCAGGTCGCGCCATGCGAGGTCAAATTCGATTCCCATCGGCATGCCGGACCACGCAAGCTCGCGCTGGATCGAACCGGAACCGGACGAGACGAATGCGCCGTCCTTGTAATTCCAACCTTCGCGTCCGGAGAATTTCCATTCGGAGGCGCGAAGCGGACCCGTGTAGCCCGCGCTCCGCTCGGAGTCCGGCAGGATCGAGACGACCATCGGCCGTTTCATGTTCACCGGACCGGCATACGCGGTATCGAGCGCAACTTGATCATCGGTCAATGCAACGAGGCGCCCGTGCAGCTCGTCACCGTTCGTGAGCCGGACGATGGCCTGCGCAACACCCGGCTTCGGCGGTGTTGTTCCGGTCAGTTTGATGCCGGCTACATTCACCCGGGGAAGGTCCATTGCCGCCGCGGCATCCCCGGTTTTCCACTTCAGCTTTGCTTCGTTGGACGGCGCGGCAAGAAACCGGCCTCCAACCGTTTCACCGTTGCGCAGGAGCAGCTCGTCCCGGGTGCCGTCTGGCGCTGGGGGAGTCGGCGCGAGGCTGCCGGCACTGAGGTTGGCGGGCGGCGCCTTGCTCCGGACTTCCTCGCGGGCAACGCCGGGCCCGGCCACAGGTTTGTCCGCGGGGAAGGGCTTTTTCTCAGCAACAAACGTGTTCCATTGCCGGAGGGCGGCAGTGCGTTTCGTTTCGTCCTCGAAGCCCAGCGAAAGCGGCGCGTAGAGCCTGGCGGGATCCAGCTTCCGGTCGGCAAATCCAAATGTCTGCGGATCCTGCCCCGCGAGGTGAATGACGGCGGCGAGGGCCACGTCACGCACTTGCAGCTCGATGTCCCTGCCGTTGAAAAAGTAGGTGTCGATGACGGTGCGATCGTCCAGCAGCGGGAGCATCAGGCTTCGATCCCCTGCCCGCCCGCCCTTTGCCAGGAAAAGCAGGGCGTCCTGTTTCCCGGAGGCAGGGGCGGCTGCGTCCTGAAGGATGCGGCCGACGTTTTCCAGCGCTTTTGGCGATTGGAAGCGGATGGCCGGCGACAGACCGTTGACGAGAGGGTTTCGCTCGACCCATGCAGCCACGAGGCGCCGTAACGGTTCGCTCTTTTCCATGTCAGACTTGAGATTGGTGGACTCGATCACAATGGCCAGCGCGGTATTGCCCTCGGCAGAGACCGTCCGCCCGGCATTAAGTCCCGCATAAAGCAGGGCCGCGGCGGCACCGGTTGCCACGGCTGGATCTTCGCCGGCACGGGCTCCTTTCTCGAGGCGCGTGCTGCGTCTCCCGATGACGACTTCCAGCCAGTTGGACCCGGCATCCCCGTCCTTCTTGGTGCCCTCTCCCGATTGTCGGGAAAGCGCGACCAGCAGTTCCGGTTCCGCGCGATGCATGGAGGCAAACAACTCCCGCGCTTCCTTTGTCTCGCCCAGCAGTTTGCGATAGCGCGGCCACTCCGCCAAGCCGCAAGCGCGGCTGGCATCCCACGCAGCCACAAATTCCTGCAGGTAGCGTTCCTCCACCTCCGACCACAGGCGGCGGCATTGCCACCGGATTTCCGGATCGGAAACCAAAAGACCGGCGAGCACTTGCTCCCGCGCCTCCCACGCCCGCTCCCGAAGCCCGCGGGCCGCCCTGTCCCTCACTGTGAACGACGCATCTCCGAGCTGCGACATGAGCGTATCCAAGTCCGGAGCGGGAGCCGGTTCGGCCCGCCCACCGCACGCCAGCAGCAGGCTGAGGAGAAGCCCGGCCACGAATGGAAACCGTCGATTGGAACTCATCGGGAATGTGAAGGGTGAATGCGGCTATGCACGTTTCAGCCTACCGTATAAGAATGGTAAAAGGCTGGCGAGAGCCATCGGGCATTCGAAACTTCGAACCCTTCAGGATTTCCAACACTTCCGGCGTCGCAGCACGGAGACTATAGAGGGCCACCTCCTGCGTTTTCGATCTCACGAGCGCCTGTGCCGCTGCGGGCGAGTCGAGCACCTTCAGCCCCAATCCCAGCATCGGACCAGAATACGCACTGAGCGCGGCGGCTGACTCCGGCGAGATCTCCCTGGGTCCATTCAACCCCAGTCGCCCTTGATACTTCGCGAGTTCAGCCGCCAACTCCGGCGTAAGTCTTGGACTGCTCGAAGCGTCGGAGTCGTTACGGCCAAAGGAGAGCTGAGGTGACTTGGTCCGCCCATCCTTGTAATTTCCACGGGTCAGGGATTTCACAAGGATGCTAGCCGCTTCCGGAGAAAGGTCGTTCAGGTAGGGGAAAGACAAGCCTCCCCCGCCCAAGTAGTCCTCTGGGTGCTCCGGCCTCCTCCCGCCGAAAAACGGGGCTCCTTTCAATTCGCCGAATATCGGGGCGAGTTTCGGAGGCATTGAACTGATGCCGAGCTTCAGAACGGAGGTCTGCTTCACCAAACTGCGCACGGTCTCCAGGGAAACGTTCCGCAGGGCCGGGAGCGAAATGTCTTCCCAGCTCCGCCTCATCATCAGTTCCGCCGTCTCCGGGGCAAGCTCCTCCAGGCTGGGGAATGACAATCGGTAGTCTCCTTTCAACCCGCCCAGCCCCCGGGCAGCCTCGGGGGAGATCTCGGTGACGCTGTCAAATCTGGAGCCACTCCTGAATAGCGTCTCGGCAAGCAGCTCCGAGTCGAGTTTCTTCAACTTGGGCGCACTGAACTTTCCACCAAAAAAAGACTGCCCGGGTGGACGCACCTTGCCGCCCTTCAACGCGTCATCCAATATCCGCACCTGCTTGGGAGAGATCGCCTCCACATCCGTCAGTTCGAGGTACCAGGGAGACTTCACAAGAGTCTCAAAGGCCGTTGCGGAAATCGGCCCCAATCCGGCCAGTGCAAGCGCATTACCAAACGGATTTTCGGCAAACACGGCCGCGACTTCCGGCGTCATTGCGGCAAGGGACAACAGGTTCCCTAAAATCAGAGGCCGTTTGGTGGCGGCAATCAACTTTGCCTGTTCGACGGATAATCGTTCGACACGCGGCAGAAAGATGGTTCCAGCCGAGGCTAGTTTCCTAGTCAGGGGCATCGAGTCGAGCGACCTCAGGTTCGGAAGGGCCAGATATCCCACTGCTTCTGCCAGCTTGTCCTGAACTTCCGGCGGG
>BJFP01000239.1 GCA_014189875.1 Verrucomicrobiota bacterium
CTTGCCCGTTCCACGCCGTGAAATCGCCGCAGTCCGACGGCTACACGTGCGCCGGCAGATAGCCCGCGTCGTCGAATGGCAGCGCACGAGGCTCGCACAGCACTTCGAGGTCGGAACGTTGGCGCGCCGCTTCCAAATACGCTTCGGAACATTCGACTTCCTCGGCGTGTAGCGTGTTGCGGATCCACTGCAGCTTCGCGTGCGAGGGCTCAACGAGGCCGATGGTGCCGAGCGCGACATGGATCACCTCGCGGTCGGTGTCGAAGTGCGGCGGGATCATGGCGACGGCGGGGTAGCCGGAGGTGATGGAGTTGATCCACGTGGTCTTCATGTCCATCGCCGTCACCACGCGGGTGAGACAGAATTCCGAGTAGCCGATTCCGCTCGCGTTCCCGTGCGTCTGCTCAGTGAGGCTGCGGACGATGATCCGTTTGATTTTCGGGAACTCCGCCGGCCCGGATTCGTGGATGTACATTTTCCGTCCCACGACGTTCGTGTCCATGCCGCACCCGCTGATCTCCTTCCCGATCTCGTCCACGAGCAAAATGTCCGCGTGATCGAATGGCAGGCGCGGGAGCCAGCGGCGCGCGAGGGTGAGAAGCTCCTTCTCCTGCGTCTCGAGATCCTGCGGGAGCGCGCCGCGTAGGAGTGCGGTCTCGTCATACGCATTTTCCACGATGCCGAGGCCGCCGAGCACTCGGCCATTTTCGATCACGCTCTGCGCGACACTGCGGACGATCTGATCGAACGAGTAGTCGGTGAACGCGCGGTGATAGATTTTCGCGCCCTCGTGCTTGCCGAGGCCGATGAGCATCATCTTCATCAGCCCGCTCTGGAGTTCACCTTCGAGTCGCGTGTGCGGCTTCACGCGATTCACCACGAACACATGGTCCGCCTCCGACGCGTCGCGCGCGAAATGCACGGGAATACCCTCCGCGGTCGTGCCGAGGATGATCGTCTCCATGCTCGATCGAATCGGGCATCCGCAAAATTCCTCCGTGATCCCATAGTCCGCGAGGATCCGCCGCTGGCCCTCCGAAGTGCCGCCACCGTGGCTGCCCATCGCCGCAACGATGAACGGCAGCGCGCCGATCGTTTTGAAATGATCCACGACCGCCTTGATGATGAAGCGGATGTTCGCAATGCCACGGCTGCCCGCGGTGATGGCGACGGTCTGTCCGGGCCGGACGCGATCCCGGAGGCTGAGCCGCGCCAGTTCGCGAGCGGTCTCGGCTGAAACGTCGGCGACGCGCGTCCGTTCAAACGTCTGGCGGATTCGGAATGTGCGGGGAAAAATCACAGGCCCGCGATGGTGCCCGCTTTGGCAGCCATTGCAAGAAAGCGGCGGCAGTTGATGCCACGGGAACCGGGGTGTCGGCGAAACACCCTCATCCGCGCAAGACTTCCGCGGGAGGCTTCGGCCTCGCGCAGGGGATCGCGTTCACGCAAGAGCACGCCCTTTTCCGTTTCCGGCCATTCCTTCACCGCTTCGATGCTTTCGGCGACGGCGCTCATGGCCCGAAACTCTGGCTCGCGCTTGCCGTGAGCGACACGGGGATGAAAAAGGGACGTTACAAGTTCTACTCCGGGTCGAGGGGTGAAATCACTTTCGAGGGGAACTTTAACATGGTGTCGGTGCGCGGAATGCGTGCTGCGATGAGTCTTGCATCACGTCGCCAAATTGGAATGGATGGCGCGATGTCTGTCCCTCCGCAGCCAAATGAAATCCAACCGCGCATCCCGGGTGCGCTGAAGGGGCTCCTTGTCCTCATGGTCGCGTCGGTGGCGATCAATTATATTGACCGCACCGGGCTCTCGACGGCTGCGCCGTTGCTGGAGCGCCCGGACGAACTCGCAATTCCGCCCGCGAAGATGGGCGTGCTGCTGTCGGCATTTTTCTGGACGTATTCATTCCTGCAACTCGTCGCGGGCTGGCTCGTGGATCGGCACGGCGTGCGCTGGGTGATGGCGGGCGGGTTCATCATCTGGTCGGCAGCGACTGCGGCGACGGGGCTGGTGTCGAGCTTCGGCGCGCTGCTCGCGCTGCGGCTGCTGCTCGGCGCAGGCGAGGCGGTCGCGTATCCGTGCTATTCGAAAATCATCGCAGGGAATTTTGCGGAGCATCAGCGCGGGCTGGCGAACTCGCTGATTGATGCGGGGACGAAGTTCGGCCCGGCGCTGGGAATTCTCGCGGGCGGGATTCTCATGGAACGCTTCGGCTGGCGGCCGGTGTTCATCGTGCTCGGAGTCGGGAGCCTGCTGTGGCTGCCGGCGTGGTTCATGCGGATGCCGCGCGATCATGCGGCGGCGCAGGTGACGGATGACACGGGGCCGGGCTTCGCGGAAATCTGCGCGAAGCCGCAGGCGTGGGCAACCATCGCGGGACATTTCAGCGGGAACTACCTGTGGTATTTTCTCATCACTTGGCTGCCGTCGTATCTCGTGAAGGAGCGCGGCTTTTCCATGAGCGAGATGGCATACATCGGCGCGCTCGCATTTTGCGTGACGGGGATCACGACCATCATCACGGGCACCGTGGCCGATCGTGCAATCGCGTCTGGCGCGACACCGACGAAGGTGCGCAAGACCTGCGTGATCCTCGGGCTGGGACTCGCGACTTCGATGGTCACGGTGGTGCTCGTGCACGGGCGTGTGGCATCCGTGGCGTGCCTGCTGTTCGCGTGCGTGGCCTACGGGATTTTTGCGTCGAGCCACTGGGCGATTCCGCAGACGATCGCGGGGCCGCTGGCGGCGGGAAAATGGACGGGGCTGCAAAACTGCCTCGCGAACACGGCGGGTGTGATCGCGCCGGCGGTCACGGGATTCGTGGTGGGAAAAACCGGGCACTTTTTCTGGGCGTTCGCCGTGTGCTCGGCGGTGGTGCTGGCGGGGGCTGCGAGCTACGCATTCCTGCTGGGGCGCGTGGAGCCGGTGAAGTGGGACAAGTAAGCGGAATTTCACCCGCAGATTGCGGGCGTTATTTCCAGGCCAGCGGCGTGCCCTCGGGCAACATCCGGACGGCGCGGGCAATGTCCCAATTGGTCAGTCGCAGTCCGCCAATGCTTTCCTGAGTCTTCATGCGGCCGGGAATGCTGGTGCCGTGCAGCCCATACGGCAGCGGTGTCGTGCTGTTGGCCTTCGCCAGATCGATCCAATAGACGCCGACCGGATTTCTCGGTCCGGCTGCGAGAATTTGTTCCGCAGCCGGTGGCGTCTCGGGTGGTGTAGGAACGGCCACGCCCGGCTCGGTGGTCACCTTGGAAGTGGTCGTCGGCTCCTGGCGGGTGGCGAACCGCGGCCCCGGGATGGCACCCAAAATCGTCCAGCTTCCGCGTCCATGCAGACCGGGTCTGGCTCTCGACAGCGGCATTGTCGCGACCAACTGCCCGCTTTGACGAATCTCCAAGCGTGAGAGATCCACAATCGCCGCCGTGATGGGTTTCTCCGGATCGGCCTTCGGTCTTAACGGCGAGTCAAAACACTTTTCGATTTCAAATGGCGTCGTATTGGGAACCTTGAAGGCGGTCTCAGCCGTGGGCGCATTCTTAATCTGGGGGTTGAGGCGGCGCAAGAATGCCTCATCACAATGGAATCTTTCGGCCACAAACTCCCACGGCGTGCGATAGGCGGAATACTTGGCCGCCAGCAGTTCTTCGTAGGTCACCGGCGGCCGGGGAGTCGGCTTCGGAACCGGCCCGGACTTTTTGGAATGCGGAGCCACCGGCGGGCCGGTCACCGGCGAAGGCGATATGAAACGGAAATCGGATCGTTTCAAATTATAGGTGGAAAAGGGTGCTCCCACGACCGTGAGCGCCTTGGCCCGCAGTGCCTCGGGAGTCTGCAATTCCTGATGAATGCTGCGATAGGTCACTAACAAGGTCTGCCAAGCAGCGCTATCGGATCCATCAATGGAACCATTCGAAAAATTCTCCCGGTCCAGGAAAACCTGAAGCAGCGTGGCCTCGGCGAGGTAGTCAATCTCAGGTTCCGCCGGCGCTGGTGTCGGGGGTTTCTTGCGCTTTCCTGAAGTCGGCGGTGCCGGTTGGGCTGGAGCGACCGCGGCGGGGACCGGGGGAGCGAGGGCAATCAATTCGGACGGGGTTGGAATCTTGAGGATCTGCCCATCGCGGATGATATCGTTGGCCAGCGCGTTAAAGCGTTTAAGCTGGCCGACCGAGACTCCCGATTTCCGGGCGATGATTTCGAGAGCGTCACCGCGTTTCACCTCGTAGGGTCCCGGTGCAATCGAGATCTCCGCCTGAACCGGCCGTTTCTTCTTCTCAAGGGTCGGCCCATTGGCTGGGACCACAGCGGGCGTTTCGACCGGCTCGGTGACGGGGAAGCCCCAGTTCTTTTCCTCCGAGGGCAATACCCACCATTTCCATTTCACGGCGGACTCCAATCCGGGTTGCACGGATTGAGCGTGCAGGCGAACCGAGAAAAGTCCGACCAGCACGAGCAGGATGCGCAGGTTGGCGAATACCATGTCTGCACCAATATCCGTGATCACGCCGGGAGCAAATCGCAAAACGATCCGGGCAACCGTGTCTGCCAGTGGTCTGTCAGCCGTGGATTGATGGCATTTGGACGAAGTGCCCAGAACAGACTCACAAATCGTTCTCCACCGGGCAGTGAGCAGACGTGGGCGCAAAAGCCCCGCGTTGTTTCGTCTCTTAATCCTAATCGTAATCTTCATCGTAACCCCCCCTCTGTCGAGCGAGTGCGGATTAGGATTAGGATTAAGAGTAAGATTAAGAAAAAACGCCGCTGAGACTTTTCCCGCTGACATCTGAGCACTGAGCACTTTCAGACGACGTCATTCCACGAGTGACAGGGCGCGAGGCTGCCCAGTTCTGTCCGCCTTCTATTTCCCGAGCAGCAGCCGGAGATATTCGCTGTCGGAAAATTTTCCGCCGAGCCCCTGCCGCACGACGACGAGGCTCATGGACGGAATGACGAAGAGGCGCTGGTAACCCGAGCCGATGGAAGCCATAAGGTCGGCGGGCGCCCCGCGGGAGATGGCGGTGGAGCGCCAGTCTTGCCTGAACCATTTCGGCTCCAGCATGTCCTCGATGTCGAACTCACGGCCACCCGGCGCGGCGCGGTTGTTCCACCAGCCGAAGGCGAAGGCGCGATTCACCGGTGAGCCGCGAAGGCTGATGGACAAAGGAACGCGGGACAACACGGGCGCGCCGCCATTGAGCGCGACCTGGCCCATCTTCGCCCACTCTCGCGCGGTGAGCTTCCAGCCGGATGCGAGCAGCGGATTGCCGGCACTGTCGGCCATGTAGCGCTGCGCGCCGAGCCCGAGCGGGCGCAGCACGCGGCGCTCGAGGTAGCCGGTGGGAGTCTGACCGCGCGCGGTGAGCTTGCGCTTCAGCACTTCGTGAAAAACCTGAAGCGCGCTGGGGCCGTAGATGAAGGCCTGGCCGGGGCTGGCGACCAGCGGAAGCTGGAGCGCGATGCGGTTGCGATCGCCGGGATCGTCGCGATGAAGCGGAAAGCCTGGGTCGAGTCCGCACGAGAAATCGAGGAGCTGCCGCACGGTGATGCGCGACTTGCGTGCGTCGGCATTCCACTCGGGCACCGAATCGCCCACGCGCTCATCGAGGCTCAGCAGTCCGTCCTCGGTCGCGGCGAGAGCGCACAAATTCCAAAACGCCTTCGTGCCGCTGTAGATCTTGTGCGGCTCGTCGGCGCTGTGGCCGTTCGGGTAGTCCTCGAAGACTCTGCGGCCATTCTGCATCACGAGCATGGAGACGCCGCGGTGCGCGGCGGAATATGCCGCCGCGGCGCGGAGACTCGTCAGATCGAGTGCGAGCGCGGGCAAACCCGCGATGATGCAGGAGAGGGCGATGGCGAGAGTGCGGAGTTTCATGTGTTTTTCGAGGAGGCCGGACGGCGAGGCACCCGCACGACGGCGGGACAGTAATAGCGGAGCGGGGGATATTTTCAACCTGCGCGGCTGCTCACACCACTGCCGCCCGGCACCCTAGCTTTTCGGCTGGCGGAACGACGGGAACATAAAGTGAAATGCGGCTGTCCGGATATGGCGCATCCAATGCCATCGCGATCACCGACGAGCCGCCGGAAGCCGACGTCCAATTTCCCAACACCGCGGGAGCACTGGCGACGCAGGGCATGGGAGCGCAGCCTTCGATTCCGAGGCCTTTCTCGGAATGGCGGGACCTACGGGGCTCGAACCCGTCGGAGAATTTCGCGATTTTGCGCAAGTATGCGTCCCCTTGCGTGTTACTACGCACACTGCTTTTACGCGATGCGCAGGAAAACGCACAAACGTGAAGGAAAACTGTCGTGCAATGTCATGCAAATAGCGCAGCCCATTGATCGTGCGCTTCAATCCGGTCTGGGGTGGAGGGCATCTTCGAGAATTCGGAGAAGTTGTCGGAATTACCCGCGCCCTCACACCGTCTCCGCGCTGCGCCGCCCCACGAGCGCAAGAATCGCATCACGCCCCGGAGTCGAAGTCTGCGCTCCCCTGCCCTGAGTCGCCAGTGCTCCCGCAGCGTTTGCAAATCGGATCGCCTCTTCCAACGGCATCCCGCTGGCGTAGGCGACTGCGAATGCGCCCGTGAAGGCGCCTCCTGCACCCACGGTGTCCACGGGAGTGACCTGCGGTGGAGCGATACGCAGGATTCCGCTCGCGGTGATGATGAGCGTGGGATCGCCACCGCGGGTGATGATCATTTGCCGGCAATGTGCGGCGGTGCGTACGTGTTGCGGTTCGGCGTCGATCTCGGCGGGCGTGATGACATCCGCGCGGAGGAATGCACAACGGCCCAGCTCAAATACAAGGCGGAGTCCGAGGCACGCGCGGCCTGAGCCGCCGCAAACCGAAGACACCGGAAACTCGGAGCGAACAGCCCGCTCATCACCGCGATCAAGCCG